>JBDNGI010000530.1:0-13205 GCA_041689345.1 Halanaerobiales bacterium | reverse complement strand
TAAAATAGGTTAAAATTAACAGCTATAAACATTTATTTACAGGTAAAGTTTTACAGTAAAAATATTAGAGGGTCTATAAGCCTTGATATAACAGGCTTTATAGTTAAATACTTTAGTTGACTAAAAACTGCGTAAAATCTACCTTTTACGAAGATTTAAATCACTAGTATTAAAGAGTTAGTTAGTCTAAAAATCAAATAAATTAACTGAAATTAATATAATAAAATAAAAAACACTAAGTATCATATTTTCACCTATAAAATGATAATATACACCAACAAATACCCCAATAACGCTTAATATAATATTTATAAAGTTAAAAATAATAAAAGAATCATTTTTTGTTTTATTTTCCTCAATATATTTTTTAATTGGCATATCTTCTTTTCCCAAATTTGATATATATACATTACTAAAGAATGTTTGAATTCCTATAATAGTAAATTGATATTTCATAAAAGTCAAAAATGAAGGTAATAAAATCAAAATTAAATATCTTAATAAATGATTAGTATTATAACCAAAATCAAATAAATAATAAGAAAAGATTTCACAAGCTTTCACTATTAATATAAGAGCCATAATATATAATGCTGTTATATGTATTTTTCTATAATAAAATCCTATTTTGCCATTAATAATTTTTTTAAAAAGTTTTCCATATAAAAACATTAATTTTTTCTCAAAATCTCTTTTAACAAACAAATCATAATATATAGCATAAATTAAAGAAAATATAATAAAACAAAAAATCAATATTATGATTGCACTGCGAAAAGTCTAAAATAATCTAAAAAGAACTGAATTAACTAAAATATTACTAAAAACAAGCCTTGAAACCTGGGCATCCATGCTTAAATATGATATAATTAGAGTATCATTAAGCTATGGAGTGATAATCATGTTTAAACCCTTTGAAGAAGATGAAAATGTTGCTTTTGGTGATTTTGACTTTAATTTACCCCAATCTCTGGTTGAAGAACTAAATCAGGGCTGGGCTGGCAAATTCAAAAAACATATCTTTGATAATATTGATGAATCTAAATTTGCTGGCATGTATTCTGAAGATGAAGGCAGACCATGTTTCCCTGTTAAAATTATTACCTCACTTGAAATATTAAAACATCTTTTTGACATCAGTGATAAAGAACTTTTAGAATCATTTCACTGTGATATCCGCTTTATGAAAGCTGTTGGTTTAAAAAGAGCCGGTCAGGTAACACTTGGCATAAGAACTCTTTATGACTTCCGTGAAAATCTGATTGACTTTATGAATAAAACAGGTGCAAATCCTCTCGATGAAATTTTTGATGAATTGCTTGCTGAATTTTTAGAAGTTGCTGATCTTGATACTGATATTCAGCGTATGGATTCCACCATGGTAAAAGCCAACATAAAGCATCTTTCTAGAATACAGCTAATGCGTAAGGTTTTTGAGAACTTTGTCAGAGAACTATCTGAATCTCAGAAAAATAGGATTCACAAAAACATTCTTCAGATTCTTGATGATAGTTTTTTTGATTATCTAAATAACCATGATAAAGAAGATATACTAAATAATCTTCTGGGTAATTTAAACTCTGTTAAAAACATGTTCAAAAACGATGAGAGTATTAATGATACTAAAGTCTATCACCACCTTGTTAGAGTTGTAGAAGAACAGTCAATAGAAACCAGCTCTCAGCTTAAAGCAAAAGATGATGCAGATATTGAATCATCAAGTCTGCAAAACCCAAATGATGAAGATGCAACATTTCGTAAAAAGGGTTTAAAATCTCATCAGGGATATTCCTGTAATATTAGTGAGACAGCATCTCCGGATAATCCTGTTCAGATGATCACAGATGTTTCTTTAGAACCCAACATTAACAGTTATGTTAATTTTTTAAATAATAGACTCCAAGGTATCAATCAGAAAGCTCCACTTGATAAACTGGTGGTTGATGGAGCATATTATGGTTCTGATTCTATTAAGTCAGCTTTAAAGACGGAGACTGAAATTATTCCAACTGAATTAACTGGTAGTACCCCTAAATACTCTACTGCTAATTTTGAGCTGTCTGAAAAACAGTGGATTATCTCCTGTCCAATGGGTTATCAGCCTGAGCGAGATAAGTATCTAGAAAGCAGCGACACTTATGCTGCCTGGTTTAAAAAAGAAGACTGTGAAAGCTGTGAATTTAGATCAAAGTGTCCCATTAGTGAACAGAAAAAATCAATGACTGTTCGGTTTACTCAAAAAAGACATGATAGAGATCAACTACAAGCAAAACTTGCCGGTGAAGAATATCAAGAGATTAAAAACTCAAGAGCTGCAGTTGAAGGAACATTTTCTGCTCTCAAAAGAGCACAGGGTCTTGATAAACTTAAAGTAACAGGACTTCTCAAAGCTAAATGTAGTAGTGTGTATAAAATGATCGGCTACAACTTAAAACAGCTGGTCAGGGCACTGAAAATGAAATCAAAACCGGAAGTATGCTCCTAAAAGGTGGATATTAGGATTAAGATATTTAATTAAGATGAATATATCTTAAAATATCACCGGACAAATGTCCTAACTCAATTATTTAATTTTTTTATTTGTGTTTTTAGATTATTTTAGACTTTTCGCAGTGCAATCATATAAGGAAACTTTGCAATCAATTTAGTTACTATTTAATCTAACACCGACATCTGGTTTGTCTATACTGCAGTTGGGACAAAACCACTTCAAATCTTTAATATATGGAGCATCAGGGTTATCATTGATAGATCGATTAGAACCTGTTGCGTCTTGCAACGAGTTGCTAGAAGCCCATTTTATTTCAATAAAAGCTTTTGCTAACTCTCTATCAAACTGGCTTCCTGTATAATCTTTATTATCCTTTAAATCATACTCTTTAGAAATTTTTTTATAAAGTCTATAATGATTTATTAAAAAATTAGCAACAATTCTAGAAATTATTCTTGCTGAATATGGAATATCTTTTTTTAAACCATGGTGATATCCTATAAAAAAATCACTTTAATCAAAATAATTTGAAAATTATGCAGGAATTTCATTAAAAATATTGAAATAAGTTAATGTACTATTATGAAAAAAGGTTTCGTATTATGAAACATTAGTGAATTGAAACAATTTTTTTAGGAGGTGAGATTAACAAATAACATTTTTAGTATTTATTGTTGTTAACTAGATTATTTCAACAAAAAAGGAGGCAATTTATGTTTAGTAAAAAATTTAAAACATTGATCGGATTTAGTACAGTTTTATTGCTGGTGTTCCTACTTTCTGCAGTTTCTGTTCAAGCTGCTTTTCCAGAAAAACCAATTACTATTATTGTTCCTTGGGGTGCTGGTGGAGGTACTGATGCGGTAGCTCGAGTTTTAGCCAATGAAACAGAAGAATTTACAGATGTATCTATTAATGTTGAAAATAGAACTGGTGGTGGTGGAGCAGTTGGTCATGGTCAGGGAGCTAGGGCTAATCCTGATGGCTATACTGTTACTTTAACTACTGTTGAATTAGTTATTCAGCCTCATATTGAAGATGTAAATTATTCTTATGAAGATTTCAGACCAATTATGCAGGTTAATCTTGATCCTGCTGCAGTAACAGTTCAGGCAGATGCAGAATGGGATAATGTTAATGAACTGGTTGCTGATGCTAAAGAACGTCCTGGTGAACTGCTGGCAAGTGGTACAGCTACTGGTGGTATTTGGCATTTAGGTAAACTTGCCTTAGAAGCTGAAACTGGTGCAAAAATAACCTGGATTCCTTCTCAGGGTATGGCACCTGCTGTAACTGATTTACTGGGGGGACATGTTGACTTAGTAACCGGTAGTCCTGGTGAGGTTACTTCTCAAGTAGAGGCCGGAGAATTAAAAATGTTAGCAGTAATGGCAGAAGAAAGAGTTGCTGGATTTCCTGATGTTCCGACCCTAAAAGAAGAAGGTATCGATGTGGCAATTGGAACCTGGAGAGGTTTACAGGTACCTGCCGATACCCCTGATGAAGTAGTAGAAACATTACATGATATATTTTATAAAGCCTTTGAATCTGATGGATTTCAAACAAAAATGAATGATCTGGGCTTAGGTATTACTTATCGTGGACCAGAAGAATATGCAGAGTTCTTAGAAGAAAACAATGAAACTTTTAAAGGATTAGTTGAGCAATTTGACCTTTAATAATTAGCAATAAACTTGGCCTCAGTTTACTGAGGCCGGGTTTTTTTAAATTTATCTTTGAACGAAAGGAGTAAGCCATTGAAGAAAAAAGCAGAAATAATCTGGGCAATTCTATTTATAATTTTTGCTTCAGTTTTTTATTACATGTCTCTGGGATTAAGGGCATCCACGGGACCTGATGTTGGAGGAGCATTTTATCCTCGACTTTTGGTTTATGCTACTTTAATTTTAAGTATAAAACTTTTATATAATGCTTTAAAAAGAGAAGAAAAAGACTCAGAACAACTATTTGATTTCGAAAATGGTGGTTTTAGGAAGGTTATTTCAGTTATTATTATTTCGGTTATTTATCTTTCCTTATTAGATATAATCGGTTTTTTATTTTTAACACCATTTTATTTGTTTTTACTCTTAACCATTATAGAAGCGAAAAATTTTACTTATAGAATATTAATTTCTATATTGACTACTGTAATTGTAATGTATATTTTCCAGAATTTTTTAAATATTCCTTTTCCAAGCGGAATTTTAATTTAAAAAAATAATAGAAAAGAGGTAAAGTTATGGAAACATTTATAATGGCACTAGATCAATTATTTAATCCATTCACCCTGCTTGCTCTATTTGGAGGTGTAATTGGTGGAATAATAGCTGGAGCTCTACCAGGATTAACTGCAACAATGGGAGTTGCTATTTTAGTTCCTTTTACTTTTTCTATGCCAGCAGTTCCAGGAATTCTAATGCTATTAGGATTATATGCTGGGGCAATTTATGGAGGTTCAATCGCTGCAATTTTAATTAGAACTCCAGGTACTCCTTCGGCTGCAGCCACAGTTTTAGACGGCAGCCCCTTATTTGAAAAAGGAGAAGGTGGTAGAGCTCTTGGTATTGCCACTCTAGCTTCTGTTTTTGGAGGTATAGGCAGTTCCATATTTTTGATTTTTCTAGCACCGCTTTTATCCAGGGTAGCCCTTTCTTTTAGTGCACCAGAATATTTTGCTTTAGCTGTTTTTGGTTTAACTATTATTGCCAGTATTTCTGGAGATTCAATGACAAAAGGTCTTTTGAGTGGATTTTTTGGTCTTTTAATTGCAACTATAGGAATTGATCCAATTCAGGGTTACGGCCGATTCACTTTTGGGACGGTGAGTTTGCTGGATGGAGTTGCTTTTATACCGGCCTTAATAGGTTTATTTGCTTTTGCAGAAGTTTTAAATCAATTTGAAGAGCTAATAGAACCCAAGAAGGTAAGTTATTCTTTAAAGAATTTAATTCCCTCCCTTGAAGATGTTAAAACTGTAATTGGAATTTTAATTAAAAGCACTTTTATTGGAACTTTTGTTGGTGCTCTGCCAGGTGCAGGTGGAGATATTGCTTCTTTTGTCTGTTACAATGAGGCTAAGCGTTCTTCAAAACATCCAGAAAAATTTGGCACAGGAATTATTGAAGGAGTAGCTGCTGCAGAATCAGGAAATAATTCTTCTACAGGTGGAGCTTTAATTCCAACTTTAAGTCTTGGTATTCCTGGTGATTCTGTTACAGCAGTAATTATTGGCGCTCTTATGATTCAGGGATTAAGACCAGGCCCACTACTTTTTAGAGGTAATTTGGATTTAGTTTATGCAATTTTCATGGGCTTTTTTCTGGCTAATGTTTTTATGGGGGTTTTTGGTCTGATGGGTGCAGGTCTTCTAGCTAAGATAGTGACAATGTCCAAAAGAGTTTTGATGCCTATAGTAATGGTCCTGGCTGTTGTTGGTTCTTTTGCCATTAGTAATAGTATCTTTGATATCGGAGTAATGATGGTTCTAGGAGTTATTGGTTATTTAATGCAGAAAATTGACATTCCAATGGGACCAATTGTACTTGCTCTGATTTTAGGACCAATGGCAGAAAGCAATTTTAGACGAGCTGTACTTATGTCCCGGGGCAGTTTTACAATTTTCTTAACTCGTCCAATTTCTCTAGTTTTACTAGTACTCAGTCTAATTTCTTTAGTGGGAGCTTTTTTAAGACAGAATAAAGATAAAAAAACCGGTTAAATTGATTTGAGAAAGGATTGATTTTTATGTTAAGTGGAGTTATAACTCCAATGATTACAATTTTTGATCATGATAATCAAATAGATTATGAGGCAAATCAGGAGTTAGTTAATTATCTAATAGATTCAGGAGTTGACGGGATCCTTATCTTCGGCAGTATTGGTGAATTTTTTAGCCTGAGCCTGAAAGAAAAAAAGAAGTACTTAGAATACATAATAGAGGTAGTAGATCAAAGAGTTCCACTTTTGGTTGGTAGTGCCTCTAATGTGATGGAAGAGGTTTTAGAATTAAATTCTTTGGCAGCGGCTAAAGGGGCAGATGCCCTTGTGATTTTAGAGCCTTACTTTTTTGATTTAGATCAGGAAAGTGCAATGAAGTATTATCTGAAAGCAACAGCAGAAACAAAACTTCCCTGCTATATTTATAACTTCCCAGCCAGGACAGGAGTTAACCTGGACAGCAATTTTGTGTTTAAATTGCTTAAAGAGCGAGAAAATATTGTTGGTCTAAAGGATTCTGTAACTACTTTTGGTCATACCCGAAAACTAATTAATCAGATTAGAGCCGAAAGAAAAGATTTTGAAATATTTTCAGGATTTGATGAGTTTTTGATTCCAAATTTGATGCTTAATGGAAACGGAATAATTGGTGGTCTATCCAATGTTGTGCCCGGTCTATTCGTGGAATTAATTCAAGCCTATGAAAATAGTAATTTAGAAAAAAGTAAATTATTAAACAAAAAATTAAGTATTTTAATGGAGCTTTATGATCTAGGTAATCCTTTTATAAAAGCAATTAAAACAGCTATAGCAGTGAGCAGAAAAGGAATTAATACTTCTCTAAAATTCCCAATGGGAAAATCTAGTAGTCAAGAAAGAAAAGAGATTGAAAAAATTATAAAAAGAGCAGATATAGAAAAATATCTTTAATATTAATTGAAATTGAGGTGAGTTCATGTTGGATGTAGTAACTATGGGAGAAACAATGGGGGCAATGACTGCAGAAAATGCAGGATCAATTAAATATGCGGACCGCTTTAGCAAACATATTGCTGGGGCTGAATCAAATTTTGCTATTGGTATTACCCGACTGGGGTTTAATGCTGGTTGGATCAGTAAGGTAGGAGAAGATCCTTTAGGGGATTTTATAGAGTTTTTTGTGCGGGGAGAAGGTGTTGATGTATCTGAATTAAAAAGAGATTCAGAGAGATCAACGGGCTTAATGATCAAAGAAATTCTATCTAAAGATAGAGCCAGAGTTTATTATTATCGAGAGAATTCAGCAGCGAGTGCAATTACAGCCTCTGATATAAGCGAAGATTATCTTAAACAAGCAAAATATATTCACTTAAGCGGGATCACTCCTGCTTTGAGTAAAGAAGCTAAAGAAGCTTTTTTTAAAGTTCTGGAAATATCTAAAAAAAATAAAATTAAAGTGTCATTTGACCCAAATATCAGACAAAAATTATGGCAGGATAAAGAAAAAATGAAAGAAGAACTAATAGAAATTATAAAAAGATCAGATATTATTTTGCCAGGTATAGAAGAAGCAGAAATTTTACTGGGTATTAAAAACCCTCAAAAAGCTGCTGAAAAATTTTATCAACTGATGAAAGGCATTGTAGTCTTAAAATTGGGAGAACAGGGATCACTTTATTATGATGGCGAAAAAATGGAAAGAATTCCAGCCTTTGAGATTGAAGAGGTAGTGGATCCAATTGGAGCCGGTGACGCATTTGCAGCCGGTTTAATTGCTGGGTTTCTAAAAGGTATGAAATTAAAAGAAGCGGTAGAACTGGCAAATTTAGTCGGCGCTTATTGTGTAACAGCTAAGGGGGATATCGAGGGCCTACCTTCTTGGAAAGAAGTAGAGGTAATTAAGGGTAATAAAAAAGAAATGCAAAGGTAAAATTTAAATAATTAATTATCTAGAAAGTGAGGATCAGATATGAATTCAGATAAAACTCCTAAAAATACAGTACAATCTTTAATCAGAGCAATTGATATTTTGGATTTGGTAAGCAGCAATAAAGAAGGAATTAATGTAACCGAAATTTCCACCCAGCTTAAGCTACATAAAAGTACTGCCTATAGACTTTTAAGTACTTTAGAATATAAAAATTTTGTTAAAAAAGATAAAAATAAAAGATACAAAGTAGGCAAAAGAGTAATTGAAATTGGTCATCAGGCTCTAATAAATATTGATTTGAGAAAAGAGATGCGTCCTATTTTACAGGAGTTGGGTGAGATTACCAAGGGAACTGTACATTTAGGAATTTTAGATGATTTTAAGGTTTTTTATATAGATAAGGTTGAGACTTCTCATACTTTAAGAATGTATTCGAGTATTGGTAAAGGAGGTCCACTTTACTGTACTGGTCTTGGTAAAGCTTTACTTGCTTTTTCTGAACAGGAATATATAAATCGATTTCTAAAACAGCTGAAGTTTGTTAGATATACTGATAATACTATTACTCACAAAAAAGAACTAAAGGATCAATTAGAAAAAATTAAAAAAAGAGGTTATGCTGTTGATAATATGGAGCATGAAGATAATATTCGCTGTGTAGCTGCTCCAGTTTTTGATTATAGTGGAGAGTTAATTGCTGCAGTTAGTATTTCAGCACCTACTCAGAGAATATCGATGAAAAGAACTACTAAATTAAGTAAACTCATAGTAGATTATAGTCAAAAGATGTCCATAAGTTAAAGTTTTTAAGATTCAAAAATAGATAAAAATTAGATTTATAGAATCTTTGTGCATAATAATAAAGTTTCAGTTTAAAAACTGGAACCCTATTATAAATACATTTAACTAAAAAATTAATAACACAAACCATATTCTTCTAAAAATTTCTTATCTTCCTTCATTAGAGCAGTCTTTTAGGAAGCCACTAATTTACCTGGCCTTCACTTTGATTTCTATTGCGTTGACTATAACCTCACTATCTCCCATTGTTGCATGAAAATTAACAATTACCCATCATTTAATTTAAATCAAATTTGCCATTTATGTAAATTATATTTTTATTTCTAAAAAAAGGTATATTAATTTACTAGATAAAAAATTAGAGTAGTTTGTTTATCTGTTGTGACAAAAAAATTCAAAAAATTAAAGGAGGTTTATTTAATGAGCAAAGTTGAAGATTTAAAAAGAGTTGAGAAAACTGGGATTGTTGCTATTGTTAGAACTGAAAATA
This sequence comes from Halanaerobiales bacterium, assembly GCA_041689345.1. Taxonomy (GTDB): domain Bacteria; phylum Bacillota; class Halanaerobiia; order Halanaerobiales; family DTU029; genus JBDNGI01. Next base: position 3,794 of record JBDNGI010000530.1, on the reverse strand, counting down.
CAGAAAAAGCATTAAAAATTACAGAGGCTATTAAAAAAGGTGGAATTGATGCTATTGAAATTACAATGACTGTTCCCGGAGCAGTTGATGTAATAAAGCAAATTACTGACAAGTACAGCAAAGATGAAATTTTAATTGGAGCAGGATCTGTTTTAGATGCAGAAACAGCCCGCACCTGCATTTTAGCTGGAGCTGAATATATTGTTTCACCTTCCTTAGATGAGAAAACAATTGCTATGTGTAACCGCTATCAAAAAGCTGTTATGCCAGGCGCAATGAGTGTTACTGAAGTTGTTAAAGCTATGAAATATGGTGCAGATATTGTCAAGGTTTTCCCTGCAACTTTATTTGGACCTAAGATTATCAAAGCTATTAAAGGACCTTTACCACAGGCGCCTCTAATGCCTACTGGGGGAGTTAGTTTAGACAATGTTAAAGACTGGATCAAAGCCGGCAGCTTAGCTGTTGGTGTAGGTAGTTCTTTAAGCAAAGGTGCTAAAAATGGTGATTATGAGCAGGTAACAGAAACAGCTAAAGAATTTATTCAGTTGATTAAGAAAGCCAGAGCAGAAATGAAAGAAAATCAAAAATAAATATAATGATTTAATTTCAATTAGAGCCTCAAAAGGTATAAGTTAAGATGTGCTTTTTAGGATTATTTTATAAAATTGTAGTTATTCCAATTATATCAGTGAAACCGATAGTTTTATCTTTCAAAGTAATTAGTATCAAAAAAATAGAGCAGCACTAGAGCTGCTCTATTTAAAGATGAAACCTATTTGTATTGATATTATAACTAATGATAAAAAAGAAAATAAACCATTTATTTAGCCTTTTTAAAATTCATTAAAGATTAATTTCCTTCCATCATTTCAACAAAGACTTCGACAAGTTCTGGATCAAACTGACTTCCTGCACAACTTTTTATTTCTGCCAGTGCTTCTTCTTTAGAAATAGCCTTGCTATAAGGTCGATCATGAGCCATTACATCGTAAGCATCAATTATAGAAATTACCCTTGCTAAATATGGAATGTTTTCTCCTTTTAATTCATTAGGATATCCACTGCCGTCCCAGTGCTCATGATGAGCTAATATATCTTCAGCAACTGCAGCAAATTCTTCCGAAGACTTAGCTATTTTATAACCATATTCAGAATGCCTCTTTATCTCTTCCCATTCTTTATCATTTAAACTATCTTTTTTCTTTAAAATTTTCTCATTTATATTAATCTTTCCTATATCGTGTAAAGTGGCTAGCATTGATAGTCGATTTTGTTCATAATTTGAAAGACCTAAACTTTCTCCAAATTCAAAAGATAGTTTTGTCATCCTTACGGAATGATTTTTAGTTTCACTACTTTTTGCATTTAAAACATTAATTAATCCCTGAACTATATTACTTTTACTGCTGCGGCTTTCAGACAACTTATTCTTATACATTTTATCATCAGCTGTTTTTAAAACTTCTTCTATGTCCTGTTCTGAAGTTTCTTTAGTAACTCTACCAAGAGCTATAGATATTGGTATCATATCAATTTTAGCTTTTTTGCATTTTTCTTTTATTCTTTTTTCAATTCTTTCCGCAGCTTCTTTTGTAGTATTTGGAAGTAAAACTGCAAACTCATCTCCACCCTGTCTTGCCAGTATATCTTCTTTACGAAGTGATTCTTTCAAAATTCGAGCTGCTTCGACTAATATTTCATCACCTTTGTCATGTCCATAACTATCATTAATAATCTTTAGCCCATTTAAATCAGCCATTATAATGCTTAAAGGTAGTTGTCTTTTGGTATCTAGCCTACGCATTTCCTCTTCAAAAAATCTGCGGTTATATAAACCTGTTAATGAATCATAGTAAGTAAGCTTTTCAATTTTACGCTCATCTAAATTCTTGGCAATGGCTCTGGTTATTACTTCTGTAAATATATTGATATATTTGAATTTTTCACCTTCACAAATCCCATCTTTTTTTAGGTTTCCAAAAGCATACCATCCAAACAATTCTTCATCTATATTAATTGAAACAGAAGCAGCAGATTTTACACCTACTGAATGGAGAAATTTTTTATCTTTTTCTGCTTCCTCTGGTAATTCTTCAATATCACACACCGTAAAATATTCTTTGTTTTTAACCTGCTCTATCCACCAGGGTAATCTGTCAACTGATAAATTTTGTAGTTCTTTTTGTGAAGACTCTACATTATTTTTATGCCATTCTTGAATACTGGAAAAATGTTTTTCGTCATCTGATAACTTGAAAATTTGGATACGCTCAACACCAAAAAAGTCTCCAAGTTCAGTTAAAGCCTCATTTATTTTTTCATCAAAATTATCCGAACTTAAATTTACTAAAATTGAAGATACATCTGCAAGTGATTTTTGAAACTGATGCTGCATTTCTAATTTGTCTTTCTCTTTTTTTCTTTCAGTAATATCTTTAATATAGCCGTGCCAGAGCACCTCTCCATCTGGAAGTTTTTCTGGATGTGCACTTCCTTCAATCCATTTCATTGGGGGAGAGACCAATTCTAAATATATTCTGCCAGGGGGTTAAATTATTTTTTGATTCTTCAATTGATTTAATAAAATAATCAAAATCATCTTCATGAATTTTAGAGAATATTTTATCTGCATCAACTTTGGCTTCCATTTGCCTAAAACCAAAAAGAGGCTCTAATCCTTTTGAAGAATAGGGAAGAAAATAACTGCCATCTTTTTTAGATTGAAACTGATATAATGCCCCAGGCACCTGATCAGTCAAGTTTTCTAATGATTTTTTATTATCATTTAGTTTTTTTATCTTTTTTTCTAACTCAGAAATTATATTATTAAAAGCATTGCTGATAGTTTTATAAAAGACAACTGAAAAACCGATTAATAATATTACAAAGATAATTACGATTTTAGTTATAATTGAATTTAATGATTCATATAGATTTGCTTTCGATTCAGACGCTCTCAACCAGTAATTAGTATCTAATATTTTTCGATAATCAACTACATGACCTCCTTGATCTAAGGGCGGATTCAATGCGGTTTCACTCTGTATTATCTCATATTGAATATCGTTTTGATTAACGCTTTCCATAAATCCACTAATATCAAATACAACAATATCATTACCAATTTTATCTCCACTATCATTTATAATAGGAGAATTAATGATAACTGAATTTTTTTCATTAGTAAGTATAACTTCTAATTCATCAGAGGAATGACTGTAATTAGATTGAATTTCCCCTAAATTCAAATTCCCATAATCAGCAACAATATCATTATCAGTTATTCTATAGGCGGCTATAATATTGTCTAAAGCCTTAACTCCATCAACATATTTAGATTGAGTGTATTCTTTCAACTCTGCTAAAGAGATTTCCTGATTATTATATTCTATCAGTTTATTTTTTATCATAGTTCTGCTGGAAAGACTTTTACTTCCTTCTTTATATCTATCAAATCTGTTTTCGATACTTACTTCATTAATCGAGACTTTATTTAAAAAATTATGTTCTAAAGAATTTTCTGATTCGTTTTTTAAAGGAGAAAAAACTCCTAAATAAAAGAATAAAATAGTTATAATGACAGCACCTATAGTGATAGTTGCTATTTTTTTCATATTGTAATTATCCAAAAAAATCACATCCTGGTTAAATTAAATAAAATCAATAAAATACCTAAAATAAGTGCAATAAGTATGAATAAAGAAAATAAAAGTATATTAGAAAACAAAAAATTAGTAACAGCTAAAGCAACCATCAAAGGAAACATAAAAACTAAGAATAAATAAGATTTT
>JBDNGI010000529.1:0-4264 GCA_041689345.1 Halanaerobiales bacterium | reverse complement strand
CATTTTTTTATTTAGATCCTTTAGTTTTTGATAACCATGTTTTACTTTAAATTGATCCATTTGTTTTCGATATGCCATTAATCTAATAATATCTAAGACTGTTCTTTTCGTTATACTCATAGAATTAAAAGTTACTTTTATAGATTGATCTCCTACATCACTCATATAATCCGCCCTCTTTTTTATAGACACCCATTTATAAACCTCTGTCAATAAAAACATTTTATAGTAAATATTTCAATATGTCAATTGATTTCATTAAATTTTGAATATTCGTAATACACTTAGCAAATATAATAGAAAAGTAACAATAAAAAACCTCAAAAACTTATTGGCCTTTGAGGTTTCTACTTAATTTAGTAATTATATATTTAATTTTTCTTGCATTTCTTCTTCAGTATAAGTCTAAGAACTTTTTTTAGCTTCTAATATCCCCTCACTGATTTCATAATATTCTAATCTTTCTTGCATTGTTTCTATTAACTTCTCTTTCTCTTCATAAGTATCTCTATCCATTAATACACCTAGAATATCTTGTTTTTTTGTAATAACAACTTCATGATCTTTTTTCAACTTCTTATAAACTTTTGCCAAATTTTTTCTTAAATCCGTTACAGAAATAGTATCTTCAAAAGCTTTGATTTGTTGTAGTGTTGACATAAGATCCCCTCCTAAATTTCATCTTATTTCAATTGCTTATATTAATATAATATCATTAGTCTGTAAATGTGTCAATGTTAACGTGCATATTAAAGTACACTCTTATATATACATTCGGATTGACACAAATATTTGTTAGTGCTATACTGTAGGTAGTGTTGAATAGCATTAGTATTACTATATATATAGACTTGTTGAAAATTAAAAATTATGAGGTGCAAAAGTGAAAAACTTAACCTTTACAGAATATGCCGTCAAAGGAATCCAAAGTTTAAAAAATCTTGAGAATCAAGATTATATAAAAGATTTTGAGAACCAATTAGATAGAATAAGATATTATGGAGAAAAGGCAGGCCGAGCATTAGAGTATAAATATGGAAGAGATTTACGGGGTTATTATAAAATTTATTTTGCAGATCAATCTTGGCGAATTGTATATAAAGAGATCGATAAAGAATTTGAATTAATTGAGATCACTCTTGTAGGGCCAAGAGACAGTGTCTATAAAATGGCTGATATTATAATTAATGGTAAATGATTATATTAAAGAGGTGACAAATGGTCAAAAATCAGCATGTTGTAAAATACGGAAATGGATGGGTTATTAAAGGCGCTGACAATAGCAAGGCTACTAAGGTAACAAATACTCAAAAAGAAGCAATAAAAATTGCTAATGAAATAGCCAGAAATCAAAAAAGTGAAACTGTTATTCACGGGAGAAATGGTAAATTTAGAGATAAGAATTCCTATGGTAATGATCCATACCCACCGAAAGGTTAATAATCATGTGTTTATATAAGAGCTTTCTAGAATTGATTACTGATATTAATTAATTTGTGAGCTCTTTATTTTTTTATGAATAATACACGATAATACAAGAAATCGTGTATTTAGTAATTGAATTGATATTTTGGCAGATTATTCATTAATTGATTTATTACAGTAGTTATCTACTGTAATTTTTATGTATGATAAGATTTATGAATATAAATCATTCTTTAAAACACTTGCTAGAAATGTTATCATTAGTTAAATGCTTATAATATTAAATCAATTGAATTGTAGTATTTATTTATAATAAGAAAGTTTGATGTGATTTAGTAATTTAGCAACTATTTGTATATAGGTAGTGTTTACGAAATTCGGTAATAATGACAATAGAGGTGTGTTTACGAATGTTTTAGTATAAACCTTCGTAAATACTAGAGTTAGACAACAATTATTTTTTAAAGGAGGTACTTTATGGATCCATTTAGAAAAATCCAAAAACAAATTGAGACAGATGTAAAAAGAAAGTATGAAGGTACAGACTATAAAAAAACTACATAGCATTCATTGATATTATGGGTATGAAAGTTTTACTGGGTCGTGAATATAGTGTATTAAGGAAAATTTTTAACAATATAGAGACGCAATTAGAAATCTATAACATTGTGATTTCAGATGAAAGAAGTTTCATGGAACAAGTGAAAGTTTCAATTATCTCTGATTCATTGGTTATTAGTATTAAATGTACTGAGAATAATGCGTTGAGTAAGTTGATTGGATTCACGAGTAACATTATTAGTTCTGCACTAGATATAATCGATGAAACGCCTATTTTTTATAGAGGTGGTATTACTAAAGGAAAATTATATCATGATGATTTTTGTGTATTTGGACCTGGTTTAAGTAGAGCTTATAAATTAGAATCTGAAATATCGAACTTTAAGTGTATTTTTGATGAGTCACTATTAAAGGATCATCAGTTCAAAAATTATTTGGAGACATATAATAAAAATTCAACTTTAATCAGAGATACTAATGATGATTACTATTATATTAACTATATAAAAAATAGTGATATTAGTAAATTAATAGAACACTCAAATAAAATAATAGATGGAAACCACTGTAAAAAGATTAAAGATAAGTATCGCTGGTTAATAGAAAGGGTAGAAGAAGAAAAAAAATAATCGTCGTCTAACATGATGTTTCCTTCATGCTATGCACAACGGAAGACATCAAAAACGTTGGTACGCCAAGCAAGCTTATGATTACTGGTAAGATGAAAGTTCTTACATGGTAAGGTTTAACCAACCACCATTATCGAGTGTGGTGCTTTTATCGGTGACGATAAAAGTAAAGTGTACACAGAGTATTATCTAGACCATAGGGATTACCGTAAATCCTGAAGCATATTCAGCCCCGTTAATAGGTGTAACTTCGAAAGAAGATTAATGCAGATGACAACATATTTAACGTTATGGAAGTCAACACGAAGGAATCGTAAAGTAAGGGTGAGATTCTAGAGGGTCTGTCGGGGTCTAAGGACATGGTATGGGTGAAAAGTAATGATAGGAACTTGGGAGAGCTCATTGCTACTTAGGTAAACTAAGAAGCAGTTATCAACCGAAAAAGAAGAGATTGTACAGGCGATGAGCAGTCGGATTTCTTCATATTACTCTGAGAGCGGGAAAGCCGTTTACATGGGGAAGGGAGAAAGAGAAGTATGAATCATTCACAGGAAACAATTGCCGGACATGTAGGGCTGGTAAAACAATTGCAAACCTCACTGAATGGTATCGAAATGAAAGCGAGAAATAATAAAGACCATAAGTTTGAAAATCTATATGGATTACTGAACAAATGGAATTTACAGCAATCATGGAAATACGTTAATAAGAAAGCAGCAAGTGGAGTAGATAGAATAAGTGCAAAAGAATTTGGAAAGGACTTAGTAAGAGAATCGATGGCATTAGAAATAGAACTAAAGAACAATGGTTATAGAGCAAATCTAATAAGAAGAACTCATATTGAAAAGACCGGTGGGAAATTAAGACCACTAGGTATACCAACAGTAAGGGATAAATTATTACAGACATTATGTAGTAAAATATTAGAAGCAATCTATGAACCTAAATTTAGTGATAAAAGATATGGTTATCGAAAGGGACGTGGCGCTAAAGCGGCTATGAAACACCTAGGCAAAGAGCTAAACTTTGGGAAATATGGATATGTAGTAGAAGCAGACATAAGAGGCTACTTTGACAACATAAACCATGAAAAATTATTAGAAATGTTAGCACATGATATATCAGATCAGAGATTTATTGGTCTAATAGAGAAATGGTTAAAAGCAGGCATTTTAAATGAAGATAACATTGGCGAAAGAAAAGACAAAGGAACACCTCAGGGAGGCGTAATCAGTCCAATTCTTGCAAATATATACTTACACTATATATTAGACGTATGGTTTGAAAAAGTTGTAAAGAAACATATATCAGGAGAGGCAACAATGATGGCTTATGCCGATGATTTTGTATGCGCCTTCAGATATAAACGTGATGCTGAAAGATTCATGAAAGCGTTAAAGAAAAGGTTTGACAAATTTGGCTTAGAGTTAGCTGAAGAGAAGACCAATCTAATTAAGTTCAGTCGATTCAGTAAAGATAGAAATGGGAGTTTCAACTTTTTAGGATTTAACTATAAATGGATAGTGTCAAGAAAAGGAAAAGATATTATCAATACAACAACAAGTAAGAAGAAATTTAAAGCATCAGTACAAAAGATTAAACAGTGGATTAAAAGTAATAGAAATCAAAGAATTAGGAAAATAACTGAT
>JBDNGI010000528.1:0-10946 GCA_041689345.1 Halanaerobiales bacterium | reverse complement strand
GCTCATTTCTAACTTCTGGGGATAGGTCCTTCATACCTTTATCATCAATATATGGTGGATTTGATACAACTATATCTACATTATCCTTTTCCAATTTAAGTAAAGGGGAAAGTAAGTCTCCCTCTATGACTTTAACCCTATCTCCTAAGTCATATTTTTCAATATTAAGCTTGGCTACTTTTAGGGCTTTTGGAGAGATATCTATAGCTAATATTTTAGCTTCAGTTATGTAATAGGCCAGGGAAACGGCTATTGCACCACTCCCTGTTCCTATATCAACTATATTTGGTTCCACTAAATTGTTTTCTTTACAATGATCTATAATATATTCCACCAACTGTTCAGTTTCAGGTCTGGGAATTAAGACATCTTTATTTATATCCAGATCTAATGACATAAATTCCTTTTCCCCTATTAAATAAGCAATGGGAATTCGATGAGCTCGTCGATATACTAAATCTCTATATTCTGTTAATTCATCTTCACTTAAAGGTAGATCAAAATTTACATATAATTGAATTCGTTCTTTATTCAGGACATTTGCTAATAAAAGCTCTGCATCAAGACGAGAATTACTTATTTGATATTTATCAAAATAGTCAACAGTGCTTGAAAGAATTTCTTTAATATTCAAGTTCTACACCTTCTGCAGTCTTTTCATAGTGTCCTCTGCGATAAGCGCGTCTATAATATAACCCAGATCACCATTTAAAATTTGTTCTAATTTATGAACAGTTAAATTTATCCTGTGATCACTAACCCTACCCTGAGGAAAATTATAGGTTCTTATCTTTTCACTACGATCACCTGTACCTACTTGAGTCTTACGGGCTTCATCAATCTCCGCCTGCTGTTCTTTTTCTATCTTCTCTTTCAACCTGGCTCGCATGACTCTCATAGCCTTAGCCTTATTCTTATGCTGAGATTTTTCATCCTGACAGGAAACTATTAATCCCGTCGGCTCATGGGTAATCCTAACAGCAGAATCTGTTGTGTTAACACTCTGACCGCCAGGGCCGCTTGATCTATAAACGTCTACTCTTAATTCATTAGGGTCAATGTCAAATTCTACTTCCTCTGCCTCAGGCATTACAGCTACTGTTGCTGTCGATGTATGGATACGTCCACTGGATTCTGTAGATGGTACCCGCTGTACACGGTGAACACCACTTTCATATTTTAATTTACCGAATACATCCTCACCTTCCAGAGTAAAGATTATCTCTTTAAACCCACCAACACCAGAATCATTAGCACTCATTACATCAGACTTCCATCCATTACTTTCAGCGAAGCGAACATACATCTTGTAGAGATCTGCAGCAAAAAGACCAGCTTCGTCTCCCCCAGCCCCTGCACGAATCTCAACTATTACATTTTTTTCATCATTTGGATCTTGGGGAAGTAATAAAATTGGTAACTCTTCTTCCAATCTTTCTTTCTCTGGCCTCAATTCAGCTAATTCCATTTCTGCCAATTCAATAACTTCTTTATCTTGTTCATTTGTTAGAATTGATTCTGCCTCTTCTATTCCATTTAAGACAGTTCTATATTCAATAGATTTATCGACTACCTTTTTTATTTTTGCATGTTTCTTTAATAGTTTTTGGTACTCATTTGTATTACTAATAACATCTGGATTACTTAACTTTGTATTAAGTTCTTTATAATTATTTTCAATATCAATCAACTTTTCTTTAAGATCAAACATTATCTCCACCCTCTTTCCTATCTGGCAGTACTGCTTTTAATGCAGTAATAGCAACCTCCAGCATAGAATCATCTGGTTCCTTAGTAGTTAATTTCTGTAAATACAAACCAGGTGTAGCGACTGCTCTAATAATTGGATTTACATCATTTTTACCAGCTAATTTAATTACTTCATAAGACGTACCTGCTATAATAGGTAATAACATCAAATGGTATAATATCCTTTCCAAAAACGGGGGACGACCGAAAAATGAAAAGAAGAATATACTCATTAAAATAACTATAAACATAAAATTTGTACCACACCTGGGGTGTAATGTACTAAAGCCCTTGGCGTTTTCTACAGTTAGGGGTAACCCCTGTTCATAGGTAAATATTACTTTATGTTCAGCACCATGATACATAAAAACCCTCTTAATATCATTCAATCTTGATATAACTAATAAATAACTTAAAAAAGCAGTGATTTTTATTATACCCTCTGTCAAATTTAATATAAGATTATTTTCTATATAAGGCTGTAATAAAGAAATAATGCTGGCCGGTAATATAACAAAAAGTAAAATAGCAAAACCAAAAGCAACAATAATACTAATAACTATCTCTAATGGACTAATCTCTTCATCTTCTTCTTCGGCAACCTGGCTAGCGGAAAATGTCAGAGATTTAATACCTATAATCATTGAACTAATTAGGGCAACAATCCCTCGTATAAATGGCCATTTCAAGAAAGGATACTTATCCCCCATTGAAACGGTCTTCATTCTTTTCAAAACAATGTCATCTGGGGCTTTACGAACAGCTATAGCTATATCTTCCTTCCCCCGCATCATAACACCTTCTAAAACCGCCTGGCCTCCATATTGTGTATCACTCATAATAGTCACTCCTTTACCTGATGAACTTTATGGCATTTCCTGCATCGGGCTTCATATACCTCGCTGGCTCCCACCATAACTATAGGGCCGTCATAAGAGGCCGCTTTACCATCTATTAATCTCTGAGTTCTTGTTGCTGGATTACCACATATAACACAGATAGCATGTAATTTATCTACATATTCAGCCCTAGCTAATAACTCTGGCATTGAACCAAATGGTTCTCCCCTAAAATCCCGATCAAGACCTGCCAGGATGACCCTTTTTCCCTGATTAGCCAGATCTTCAACTACCTGTATAATTTCCTTAGAAAAAAATTGTACTTCATCAATTGCAACAACGTCATTTTCCAAAGACCTCTTTAAAATGTCCTCTGGGTGATCAACTGGTATAGCTTGAATACTATCACCACTATGAGAAACTACATCAGATTTACTATATCTATTATCAATAATAGGTTTGAAAACCCCAACATTCTGTTTAGCAATCTTGACACGTCTAATACGTCTGATTAATTCCTCGCTTTTACCACAATACATAGGTCCACTAATAATTTCAATCCAACCACCATTATTTATTTTGTACATTCTTTTCCTCCAAACCCTCATAGAAACGAATTGGCCAGGCCTAATCGAATATGGTTATACTAAAGCCTTCCATGCGGTACTGGAGCTTTTTTAACGTTCATTCAGAAAATGGCTAACCTGACTAAATAGATTAACTCCGAAAGTTGTAATAGGTTTTAGTGAGGCCTAATCGAATATGGTTATACTAGAATCATCATTGCGTTATTAAAATTGTCAATTCAAGTGAGGCCTAATCGAATATGGTCACACTAAAACTTACCTTGCGTTAGTCCAAATAATAAGTTTTAGTGAAAAAAAAGCAGAGCTTCTAAACAGCCCTACCGGTTAATAATCGGTCCTTACTCTTCATCTTCAGAGAGGCCGTATTTTTTGTTAAATCTCTCAATTCTACCACCTTTGGAAGCCTTGCGCTGTTTTCCAGTATAAAAAGGATGGCAGTTAGAACATATTTCTACATGTATATTGTCTTTAATAGACTTAGTTGTATACTCAGCTCCACATGCGCAAACAACAGTTGTTTCTTTCATTTCAGGATGTATTTCTGTTTTCATTGAATATCACCTCTTTCTACCGTTTTCAACTAATATATTATATCATAGGAACTATTTCTATGCAAGATAGCTGACCAGCTTTTTAACCTTTAAAAATTTTATCTAAATTAACTAATAAATCTTGATTAGTATTGGTATTTCTCATATTCTTAATCATCGACATCATAATCTCTGTGGAATCTGATCTACTAATCCCCTGTCGTAAATTCCAGATGGTTTTTAACTCTTTCTCAGATAACAAGAGTTCTTCTCTCCTAGTCCCTGACTTCTGTATATCAATAGCCGGATAGATCCTGCGTTGGGCCAATTGCCTATCTAAATGAATTTCCATATTACCTGTCCCTTTAAACTCTTCATATATTACATCATCCATCCTACTACCTGTATCTACCAAAGAAGTTGCTAAGATAGTCAAACTTCCACCTTCTTCAATATTTCTAGCTGCCCCAAAAAATTTCTTGGGAAAATGCATTGCAGTCGGGTCAAGCCCACCAGAAAGGGTTCTACCACTTGGGGGTATAGTAACATTAGATGCCCTGGCCAAGCGAGTAATACTATCTAATAATATTACGACATCATGTTTATGTTCAACTAGTTTTTTGGCCTTTTTAAGAACTAATTGAGCTACCTGTATGTGATTTTCTGGTGGTTCATCAAAGGTAGAACTAATAACCTCTGCATCCACAGACCGCCTCATATCTGTAACCTCTTCAGGCCGTTCATCAATCAATAATATCATTAACTTCGCTTGAGGATAATTATTGGAAATACTGTTTGCAACCTTCTGCAGCAAAACCGTTTTACCGGCCTTTGGTGGAGATACAATTAAACCCCTTTGTCCCTTACCAATTGGTGATATAAGGTCTATTAATCTAGTAGCTAATTCATTTGAATGGTATTCTAAGTTAAACCGTTCATCTGGATATAATGGAGTAAGATCCTCAAAATATGATCGATCTTTGGCATTCTCTGGGTTTTGATAATTAACGGCTTCAATCCTCAGTAAAGCATAGTATTTTTCAGAATCCTTTGGTTCCCTCACCTGTCCTGAGACTACATCACCTGTTCTCAATTCAAATCTCCTAATCTGAGAGGCAGAAATATAGATATCATCTGCAGATGGTACATATTTGGAAGGCCTTAAGAAACCATACCCTTCCCCATCAATAACCTCAAGAACACCCTCAGCGAAAATATTCCCCCCCTTCTCCGTTTCCTTCTTTAAAAGGGCAAAAATCAAATCCTTTTTCCGCATTTGAGCATAAGATGTAACCTTCAGTTCTCTGGCTATCTTATGCAACTCTGTTATCGTTTTCTTTTCTAACTCACTAATATTCAATTATTATTACACCACCTCTTCAAAATATAAATATGACAAGCATAAATATTAAATATAACTAACAAAATCAAGTCTGAACAGATTATAAAGTCCGTTCAATCCCACTTTAATTGGCAGGAAATACCCGAAGATATACCAATGGCTATAGAGATGCCTCTTTAAATTTATAATCATAAGTTAATAAACTATTTTAGTTGGCAAGAAACCTCCGAATATTTACTAACGGTTATGAAGAAGATCCTAAAAAATTAATTTATGGGGCTTTAGAACAGAATCATTAAGAAAGGTAAGTAATCTATTTTTTTTTTATTATTTTTAAATTAATAGAAACTTTTGATATCAATTAATATACCAGAATTAAAGTAGTTTTAGAATTTTAAATAAATCCTTGAAGGGAAAATTTCCGCAGAAGAAAGAAAAGGATATTCTGTGTATACAGCAATACCCTATATCTCTTTACCATATATCCAAAATCAATTTTTAATTTATATACTATTTAAATATACCTTCGATAAAAACCCTTTAAGCAAAATTCATTTCACTATTAATCTTGCTTAAGAACAATTAAGCCTTATTGTTACTACCTAGGAATTTGATCTTTTCAATAACCTTTGCTTTAATCGCATCACGGCCAGGGCCGCAGAATTTTCTTGGGTCGTAGACATCAGGATCATTAGTGAAAATATCTCTTATTTCTGAATTAAAGGCCTGTTGGAAATCTGTATTTACGTTTACCTTATTTACTCCCAAAGAAACAGATTTCTTGACATCGGCTTCTGGTACACCAGAGGCACCATGTAAAACTACAGGGATTTTTATTTTTTTCTTAATAACATCTAATCTATCAAAGTCTAATTTTGGCTCACCTGCATAAACACCATGAGCAGTACCTATAGCAATTGCCAGGGCGTCTACACCTGTTCTTTCTACAAATTCTTCCGCTTCATCAGGATTAGTAAATGTAGCATCTTTTTCGTCTACAGATAGATCATCTTCTACACCACCAAGTTTTCCAAGCTCAGCCTCTACGGTAACACCAACTGCATGTGCAGCCTCAACTACCTTACGGGTTAATTCAATATTTTCTTCATATGGATAATGTGAACCATCGATCATAACAGAAGAATACCCACTTCTAATACATTTCATAATAGATTCAAAACTACTGCCATGGTCAAGATGAAGAGCAACAGGTATATTAGCGTTTTTAATAGCGGCTTCAACCATACCAATTACATAATCCATGCCTATATATCGTAGAGCCCCTTCACTTGTCTGTAGAATTAAAGGTGATTTCATCTCCTCAGCAGCCCATATAATACCCTGCAAAAATTCCATATTATTAATATTAAAGCCACCTACTGCATATCCTTCTTTGTTTGCTTTGTTCAAAATATCAGCCATTGGAACTAAATTCATATATGTATTCCTCCTAATATAATTATAACTGAACGACTCTTATTAAAAATTTTTTGATTTATTAGTAGACAAATTAACTACTATTTCGTCCAGTTTTTTTATAGAATCTAAATCGGCCCTTTTTGAAGCCGGGATCTGTTTAACAGCATTACAAGTATTACAAGTAAGCTCAAGTCTCTCAGAAAAAAGCTCAATATTAATATTATGGTTGCCGCATTCACAGTATAAACCACCCGTTGCAGCAATATCATGGAGAAAATCTAATATCTCCAGCATAATATCTGGATTGGCAAATTCGTCAAATCCTAGCTCATTAGCCATGGAATCCAACTCTTCCTGTTGGCGTTTAAGTTCTTCATTAATCAATTCATATGAACCAAAATTACCTAAATTAAGGTCTGTATCTAGACACAAAAGATCATTTAAATGTTTTTTTGACCAGAATATATTACCCGGAAAGACAACATTATGTTCTTTTTCACACATAATGCAATAATAATTAACAGATATATAACGAGACCCCTTTTTCTTTAAAGCAGCCTTTTGAGTACCACATTCACATCGAAAAATAACTTCCTGATCACCTGATAATTCAAATATGTTTATATGATCTACATCCAGTCGCCCACAGGTCGGACAGCGCATCGCAAAAGCAGTAGATAATTCTAATACCATGGCCTCTACCTGATTTCTAATCAGGTATTCACCTCCTCAACCTAAATATTCTACATAATAATGAGAAATCCTTTTTTTATATTGAATTATTTGTTAATGGTAAATATAAGAGCCTATCCAATGCCGTCACCATGACAATATGTCCGTTCTTTTTATATGATTTTAATATAGTATTAAATTTTTCAGGGAAATAATATTTTTCTATTAAGGACTCATAGTTTGAGTTTGAATCCTGTTGAAACTGTGAGACGGTTAGCCAGCCTGCAACAAGGGAAACTTCTTTTATCTCTCCCTCAACTACTTTGTAATAAGAATCTATACCCATAACCAAATTTCCATTAATATTAACAATAACCCATTTATAGTAATTAGAATAGACTGGCCTTAAGCCATTTATAGTAACTGGATTATTATTAAATCTTATAAAACAGTCCTTACTTATCTTATATGTCTTATCATCTATGGATATTTTATTATTTATTGTATCTACCTTTGTGATAAACCCCTCAACTATTTCAGCATCAACAATACTAATAAGATTAGAAAATAATAAAATAATTAATAAAATCTTACATATAAATCTATACATAAAACAACCTCCCCCGCGGATTTATTATCATTATTACCCGAGCTGAAAGGTTTTATACTAATTAATTGTTAACTTTTAACAAAACAAGTCATCTTTCTGAAAAATGATTTAACAAGTCTTCCATACTACCCTGCCAATCGATTTTTTTCTCATCTTTATTACCATCTATAAGGAAATCAGTAACTAAATATGTGGTCATTCCAAGATCTCCAGCTACCATATCCTCTTTAATATCATTTCCAATCATCATACAATCAGCAGCTTTAAGATTTAATAAATCCATTATCTCTTTATAGTAATTTATATTGGGTTTACAATAATGCATATTCTGATAATTAGTAATCAATGAAAAATCCTCAGGATTAATATCTACCCATCTCAATCTCTCTTCTATAGCTTCTACAGGGAAAATCGGATTTGTTGCCAGCACCAGAAGAAAACCATCTTCTTTTAGCACTTCAATTAAACGACTAGCCAAACCCCTTTGATTTACCTGTGATTTTAAAAGTGGAAACTTTTCTTTATAAAACAGATTAAATTTTCCCATGATTTCCTGCTGGTTATCTACTTGAAACAAATCAAAGAATTCTTTAATAAAAATTTCCCTATTTAGCTTTTCTCCACAATTATTTATCATCTGATCTGTAGCATACATTAAGTTATTAATAAATTGTTCAGCTTCAAAAATGCTAGAAAACTCTTCAGTTAACAATTTAAAATAAGCATTTAAAAAATCATCTATATCCATGGGCAATAATGTTCCATCTAGATCTAACAAAGCCGCTTTCCTAACCATTTTATCACCTCTACTTTTAAACTCACTTATTTACAACCTAGAGAATACTCTTTATCAATCTAATTTAATGTTCTATGGAAGCCTTAACAAATCCTACAAACAATGGATGAGGTCTATTAGGCCTAGACTTAAACTCAGGATGAAACTGTACACCAACAAACCACGGGTGATCAGGAATTTCTACTATTTCCACTAACTTTTCATCAGGTGATAATCCGGAAAATATCATACCCATCTCTTTATATTCATTACGATACTCATTATTAAATTCATAACGATGACGGTGCCGCTCATATATTATTTCTTCATGATAGGCCTGTCCACTTTTTGTTTCTGAAGGCATCTTACAGGGGTATAAACCTAGTCTCATCGTACCGCCCATATCCTCGATGTCCTTTTGTTCAGGCATTAAATCTATTACAGGATAGTTAGTTGCGGGATCAAATTCTGAACTATTAGCACCTTGATATCCTGCCACATTACGTCCATATTCAATAACCGCACACTGCATACCCAGACAGATGCCAAAATAGGGAACTTTGTTTTCTCGAGCATATTGAATAGCCCTTATCTTACCCTCTATACCCCTATCTCCAAAGCCACCCGGAACCAAAATACCATCAACATCTGCCAAAAACTCTTCCACTGGCTTATCCGCTTCCAGATCTTCTGCATATACAAATTTTATGTTAACATTAGTATCATTAGCTACACCAGCATGTTTTAAAGACTCATTTATACTAATATAGGCATCAGGAAGTTGGACGTATTTACCAACAATGGCAATTGTCACCTCCTTGGAAATCCGCTTCATTTTCTTAACCATTTTCCTCCAGTCTTCAATATCAGGCGCATGTACTTTTGCTTCCAGGCCTAATTTTTCTATCACAATAGAATCAAGTCCTTCACTTTCAAGACAAAGAGGAACCTCATATATATTGTCAACATCTATAACATCTACCACTGCTCTTTTATCTATATCTCCAAAAAGGGCAATCTTATCTCTGACTTCCTGGCTCAAATCCCTATCAGAACGACAAACTACTGCATCTGGTTGTATACCTATACTTCTTAATTCTTTAATGCTATGTTGTGTAGGTTTTGTCTTCAACTCTCCAGCCGTGGCGATATAAGGTACCAGTGTACAATGTAAATAAAAAATATTTTCTTTTCCTAAATCACTCTTCAATTGCCTTATAGATTCTATAAATGGTAAGCTTTCAATATCTCCTATAGTACCACCTATTTCTGTAATGACAACATCTGCATCAGTTTCCCGGCCAACCCTAGTAATTCGATCTTTAATCTCATCAGTTATATGAGGAATAACCTGAACAGTAGCACCAAGGTAATTCCCTCTTCTTTCTTTACGAATAACAGTACCATAAATCTTACCTGTAGTTACGTTATTATTCTGACTTAAGTTTACATCAATAAATCTTTCGTAATGGCCCAAATCTAAATCTGTTTCGGCACCATCATCTGTAACAAAGACTTCACCATGTTGATATGGACTCATAGTACCAGGATCCACATTAATATATGGATCGAATTTTTGAATGCTAACCTGTAAACCTCGACTTTTCAGCAATCTACCCAAAGATGCTGCCGTAATTCCTTTACCAAGTGCAGATACAACTCCACCTGTAACAAAAATATATTTTGTCACAAAATCTCCCCCTTTAGAGCAATCTTACTATTTTTTTAATCTGTTATAGTATATCCCAAGATATACTTAAATAATTTTGACTTGTATAATGTCCATTTAAATAAAGTTTATATTTAACATGAAAAGCACCCTTTATTTTCCCTAATTCTATAGTTAATAGGGATGTATCTATTTCTAATTCAAATACTCCATAAGGGGTAATATAATTGCCCTTCGTTTTACTACCATATTCAAAAGACTGTTTTAATTCAGGCTTTACCCTATGTACAAAAATCCGTTCTTCATCAGGTTCAAGTTTAATACTGGTTCTGGCATCATCATAATTTTTATCATTATAAATAAGATAGTATTTATCTCTTTTTTTATAAATAGTACCGATACCCTTGTATTTAATAATATCACTATTATCCTGTCCGTAAAACTGCTCACTCTTTATAAATAATTCAATCTCTTGTTTCATATAACACCCCACTTTAAATCCTATAGACATTAGAAAAACCACAGTATTGGTGTCCTGCCTACTGTGGCACCTTTTCATATTATTATACATTATCATAGTTTATTTGACAAGAGGAATAATTTCCTACTTTTTTTGACATTATCTGTTATAGTCAGACTAATATGTAAAAAATTTAAATTTTTCCAAACAAATCTATACACAGAACAATAACTAATTTCTTAGATAATTACAATCTTTCTCCAAACGATACTGCATCATTTTTGCTTTTTAAAG
>JBDNGI010000527.1:0-3318 GCA_041689345.1 Halanaerobiales bacterium | reverse complement strand
AAGGGGAGATGAACTCTATATGTTCTTCCCAGATGCTGAGGATGTAGTTCATATATCTGGACATATGTTAAATCAGTCTATGATGGGGAGTGACTTCTCTTATAAAGATATGATGGAATCCGATAAGCTGACAGATCTATATGATTTTGAGATTATTGCTGAAGAGGAATATGAAGGTAGGCTCAGTTATGTAATAGAAGGGACTAAAATAGAAGGTAAAGAAGATGTTCAATATTACCGTCGTAAGATCTGGATTGACAAAGAGAGGTATGTTGGACTTAAAGAAGAGTTATATGCCCAAAGTGGGAAACTACTTAAAGTAAGTAAGGTACTAGAAGTAGAAAAAATAGCTGATAGTGATAGATGGTTTGCTATGAGATCTATCATGGAAAATCAACTTCGTAAAAATTCAACTACAGAATTTATAGTCAATGAGATTGAGTTTAATCCAGAAATACCTGTAGGGACATTTACTCTAGAAAATATACAGAATTAGTAATTAACCGAAGCTTGAGAGCATATACTGCAAAACCTAATTAATGAATAGGAAGTATTAGTAGTGAGTTATGAGGGGTTTATGGAGTTTTCTAAAGATAAAGGGGGTCTGATTATGAGATTAAAGAAGAAGATAATAAAGAATACAATCAAATTATTATTTACATTGATAGCGGTGACTTTAATATTTTCGAATGTAGTAATAGCAGAAGTTACTATTGGCGGAGAGCTAAAAGCCACTGCAACAGGTAGTTTTCTCGAGAGTGGAGAGATTACAAGTGATTTAAGTGAAAGTCTTGATCTGGAATTGTTTATTCCCTCTATGGGTGAGACAGATCTAAAAGTACAATTTGTTTTAAACAATCCAGAGACTGTTTCTATAGATGGTTCTAGTAAAAGAATAAACTTCAAGAAATTATATCTCAAACAGAAATTTAATGATTTCCATTTGACTATAGGTCGTCAACCCATATCCTGGTCTTTCGGGTCAATACTCAACCCAGTTGATTTTACTCTGGGAGCAGTAGCTATGGATCAGGAAACTATCAGCAAATATCAGGATGCAGTAGAGCTTTATTACCCAATAAATTGGAATTCCAGTTTTGCACTGATAGCCGCTGATCATAAATATAGCGATGACTTTAAATGGGGGGTAAGGGGTAGAACTGGTTATCAAGGATATGATCTAACCTTAAATTATGTTAAAGAACCAGCAACAAATAATCCATTATCAAGTATTTTGCCTATTGCAGGATTAATAGATAGTGGTTCAGGGGGTCAGGCTTTATCTATGGATAGGGTTGGGTTTACTGCCAAAGGTGACTTAGGAGTAATAGGAGCATATACCTCCCTGGGATATTATAAGTTGGAAGGATTAGCAAAACCATCATATTCATATCTATTTGGTGGAGATTATAGCTTTACTTACAACTATGACAAGCAAATAGCCATGCAGGCTAAATATTTGGCTTTACAGGATGAAGAGTTAATTAATACCCTGGAAAGTAGTGGAGAATTTGATGATATTGGAAATACCCTTGACTTATTTCTGGGGAATATAAGTTATCCAATAGATGACTTTTCATCTCTTAGTTTATTTACTATGATAAGTTTGGAAGATGGCAGTACAGTATTAATTCCTTTTTATGAGAACCAACTCCCTGGTAATATTAAATTATCATTAAGTTCAAATATATTTATAAGTGATGATCAAGAAATGCTATCTGCCCAGGGTGTAAAAGCAGGTTATCAGTTATCATTAAGTTATGTTTTTTAAGATTGTTAAATATTTAAATGAGAAAATGCCAGTGTTTCTAAGTGAACTCGTTTAGTAAAGCTGAACATCGGGGAATCAGACGTTAAGGTTAAATATGGTGAATTGTATTTTTTATTATTTATTTGCAGGGAATATAGAAGTAATTCAGAAATATATATATTAGTATATTTTTTATTTATTTAATAAAATTAAGGGAGAGAATATTATTATGACAAAAAAGTTTCCTAGAACAGAAGTTGCCGGGAAATCGTTATCAAGGATGATAATAGGGACTAATTGGATTTTGGGATATAGTCACACCAGTCCTGCAGCTGATCAGCTGATAAAAACTAGAAATGGAAATGCAGAAGCTATAATTGACATGTTTGAAGTTTTCTTAGATAGAGGTGTTGATACAGTTATGGCCCCATTTGCCGGTCAACAGCACTTGATTAATGCTGTTAAGGAGGCCGAGGATAGGACTGGAAAAGAAATGATAATAATTGATACACCTATTATTAATGTTGACAATAACCCAACTGCCAGGAAAGAGGCAGAAGAGGTTATTGCGGTCAGCAAAGAATTAGGTGCAACTTTTTGTCTTCCACATCATTCATCAGTAGAGCAATTAGTTAATAAAAATATACAGGTTATTGATAGACTTCCTGATTATTTAAAAATGATTCGAGATCATGACATGATACCAGGCCTTTCCTGTCATATGCCCGAGCTTATTATTTATTCTGACTTAAATGAGTATGATGTAGAAACATATATTCAACTGTATAATTGTATGGGATTTTTAATGCAAGTTGAGGTGGAATATATTCATAAGGTTATCTGGAATGCTAAAAAACCAGTAATGACAATAAAAGCAATGGCAGCTGGACGTGTAAGCCCATTTGTAGGTTTAACATTTTCATGGAGTACAATACGTCAATGTGATATGCTTACTGTTGGGTGTATGACTCCTGAAGAGGCTGCTGAAGATATAGAAATCTCATTAGCAGCAATAGAAAGACGTGCTCCTCGCCTGGAAGGCCGTAGTAGCCCGAAAAAGACAGAAATTATGCAAGAATAGATATAGCTGATAAGACTGATCAGTAGTACTTAAAGAACCTTCAAATAAGTATATATAATAAAGTCAATAATACACTGGATTAACTTAAAAGACGAACCCTATTTCTGTTTAAAACTGGAATAGGGTTTTATTGCTGTACTGTGAAAAAAGGCAGGAAAATCAAATTGTTTGGCGAAATATATTGTAACAAGTACTTTTATGGGAAGATTTAGTTACTTATATTGGTTTAGGGAATGGATCTAGCGTTACAGGTGGGAGAGAAAATCATGGATAAAACAGTAATAAAGAATTTCAAAGAATTCTGTACCATATACCTTACTATCCAATCAGGTGTAAATAATTGAGTAGCAAAAGGTATTTCTTCTTTTTTATATTTCTTTTTAGCCTGTATAACCTCATCTTTCTTTTCGGAGATATAGTACTGATACATCCATCCAATAATTTCAACCTGCTCTACCCAATCTACCTTATCCTGATCTAGGATTTT
>JBDNGI010000526.1:0-2098 GCA_041689345.1 Halanaerobiales bacterium | reverse complement strand
ATTTTGTTATTCATAGTCTGGAAGAGGAACTGGGAATTAGCTTTTTTCCGTAAATGAGGTTATGGCTAACGGTACTTTACGCATAAAATTCATCTACGAAAGTTTAGTATTAACTTAATCCAATATATTCATTAGCCAATATTAAAAATACACTTGAAGTCCAGGTATAAGCCCTATCACGCAAGCCACTACCCGTTACTGCATCAAAGTTCTCCGCCATACCACTTTTTTTAACCATATTACAAAACTTGTAAGCAACCTCTTCAGCTAATTTAGTCTCTCCGGCCTGTTTAAGACCTTCAACCAATATCATAGTAGATGGTGCCCATATAGGCCCACGCCAATATCCATCTGCTTCATAATAGGAACTTTTTATACTCTCAGTAGCCAAACCATAATCGGTTAAGAATCTCCCTTTTTCTTTTAAATCAGCTATTAATTTCTTTCTAATGTGACCAGGTAATCTTTTACCCAATATAATAGGAATGTAAAGCAAAAGGCTATCACCTTTATCAAAACACTGATGGCTACCGGAAAATGGAGCTATAAATTTATCACCATTCCAACTATGTTCAATCATTTTACTTAGAAGATCTTTAGATTTAACAGCCCACTGCGCTGCTTCATCGTCTTTTCCCAGTAAATTTGCTAGGTGAGCTAAGACTTCCATTTGTAAAACTAAAAACGATGATAAATCGGGTGACTCAATAGGTGCCCCTCTATGGAACACTGTACTATTATCCCATCCAGAATCATTACCATGAGTGTATTCAGGTATTCCATCTTTATCAGAATCTCGATAAGTAAACCACCAGTTAGTCCACCGACTGAGTGGTTGATATGCTTCCTCTATTTGTTTTTGGCCTATATGTTCACTTCTCTCCATCATCCATTTAAGGGCCCAACCATGAATTGGAGGTTTAACAAAACTCCAAGAACGACTTTTATCATTAACGGAGTCCGGCAAAACCCCATTTTCCTGCTGGTGATCAAACATAAACATATATTGATCCCAACCAAGCTGGGGATTATTTTGTATTAAAGCCATAGCATTAAAACAATGATCCCAACTCCAGACATTTGTCATGTGGTTTTTGGACATATACATTGCTTTTCTCTTATTAAAACCCTCAGGATTAACCTGTGAAGTCCAGTTTACATATGCAGCTAGTTCCCTTTCGCTTTCAAATTCATCTTTTACTTGAATGGTTTTTTCTAACCATGATTGATACTCTTCTTCCACAATCTGATGAGATAAATCAAATTTTCTGTCATATTCCTTCTCTTCCCAGCTGGTTTCAAATTCTTCCAGTATAAACTCAATCTGACTATCAGCACCAGGTATAAATTCAGCTATAATGTATGAAGATTTCATAACCTTCCAGGGGGCATCAACTTTTAACTGGCCTGCCAGAGGAATAAACATCATTTTTATGTCATAAGAAAAAGCTATTAGTTGCCAGTAATCCCCATATGGTTGCAGATTATCATAATTCTTCGGGTTATCAAGAATAAGTCTTACCCCAACCCCTTTTCCTTTTACATTAATGACCTTAGATCCCCCGAAACAAAAATCAACCTTACCCTTGTCAGCCTCTAATGTTAACAAGGTTGGTGTAGCTTTTATTTCATATGGAATTATTTCACCTTGATTAATTAATTCTACCCGTAATAGTTCTCTTAATCCACTACCATGAACAGTTCTTAAATATAAAGCCTTATCCTGATTAATTTTTAATGTAGAGTTTGATTTTTCGCTAATAATAGAAAATGCCAAATATGATCCAGCTTTACTAAATGGTACCTGTTCTAAATTTAAGTTCAAAATAAAAACTCCTTTCGAATATTTCAATTTTAATCTACCAACAGTATCAATATAACTATCTTAATAATAAAGTCTGCGAAAACCTTGTGTTTATTTTAAATTTCGCCCTTCATCAAGGAAATAACAATATGTATCATATTCAACCCTTGATGATATAGAATGGTCAGAATGCAAGATATATCCTCCTCCATTGTTTATAACAGGGAGTATTTTTTCCTGTAGTTCATTATCTATTTGTGAAAAGTCATTACTTTCCAGTACTCGAATATCAAT
>JBDNGI010000525.1:0-5862 GCA_041689345.1 Halanaerobiales bacterium | reverse complement strand
TTTTTACTGTTGTTCCCCGATAGCTCAGTTGGTAGAGCAGATGGCTGTTAACCATCTTGTCGCAAGTTCGAGTCTTGCTCGGGGAGCCATTTATTTTAAGGGACTTTTTTTAATCTAATTTTAATCATAATTTAAAAGGTATTGTTGTGTATTTCTAGAATTATTTAATTGAGTTGTTAAAATTTATAATTAACAGAATTAAATATTGAAAAGGAGAGTTGTATTTATGAAAATGAAAAAAGTAGGTATTTTATTATTAGCTTTATTATTGATCGCAATTCCAGTTATAGGTGCAGAAGTTAATGAACAGAAACCGGAAGAAGAAATTGCAGTTATAGTAAATGATAAAGAGATTACAATAAGTCAGGTTGATGCAGCAATTAATTTACAGGGACTAGTACAAAAATTAGCTCAGGTTGATAGAAACTTTTTAATGGTGTTGTTACAAACTGAGTCTGGCAAGGCAGTTTTAAATGAGTATAGAAAAGCAAATCTTGATTCAATTATTGAGCGGGAATTATTGGTACAAGAAGCTAAAGAACAAAATATTACTATAAGTGATGAAAGAAAAGATGAATTATTTAATGCACAATTACAGAATATAATGAGTAGTAATCAAATAACAGAAGAACAATTATTACAATCTTTAAAGCAACAGGGTATTGATAGTTTAGATAGTTTTAAAGAAATATTTATGACACAAAATGAAGCAGCTTTACAAATAAATGAATTACAAGAACAAATTTTGGCACCAGTTAAAGTTACCGATCAAGAAGCTAAAGAAACTTATGATAGTAATACAGACAAATATACTAATGAAGAACAAGTTACAGCAAGTCATATTTTAGTTGAAAAAGAGGATACAGCTAAAGAGGTTTTACAAAAATTAAATGATGGAGCAGATTTCTCTGCTTTAGCTAAAGAATATTCTATTGATGATTCTGCTGCACAAGGTGGTAAATTAGGTAGCTTTGGCAAGGGTAGAATGGTTAAACCTTTTGAGGAAGCAGCTTTTGCACTTAATGTTGGAGAAGTTAGTGATATAGTAAAAAGTGATTTTGGATTCCACATTATACAAGTTACAGATAAAACTGAAGCTGGAGTAACAGCTTATGAAGATGTTAAAGAAGCTATTAAGAGTAGTTTGTTAAATCAAAAGCAAGCAACTGCTATGCAAGAATATATTAATAAGCTTAAAGAAGATGCTAATATAGAAAAGAAATTATAATTTTAAATAAATCTGTTTAGTTTAAAATATTCAAAAGATTAACCCTGATCACCTATAAAGTGGTCAGGGTTAATCTTTTTTTATTTAAGCGTTACAAGTATTCTCTTTATTCTTTTGGTAGATCACTTCGTACTTTTGGTGTACTTTTTTCATTTGGTGGAAGCTGATTATTTGGTAGGTTAATTTCCAGGGATTTTGCAATTTCTAAGTCTTTTAATTTTTTTGCTCTTTCCATACCCTTTAATAAACTCCCATTTTCTTTGTTAAATTTCCTTCGCATAATCTAGTAAACCCCCCTATTTTAAAGCTTATAAATATTAGTATTAGATTAATCTTAAGGTATAAATTATATATATATAAGATTTGTAAATAATCAAAAAATTATACCTGTTTTAATAAAATTATATTTGAAAATTTCTTTAAAAATTAAAGTCGAAATATATTTAGAAAACATAATACTTTAAGAAGGAATTTATGTTTTTCTAGAGAAATTCTATAATAATAGAGTAGAGATAATTGTATTTTTTACATATTTACACCTTGCTGCGGAAGAAGAATTAATAAAAGTCTTGATGGAAAAAGGGGTTACTTCTATAGCTTATGAGACAATACAGCTTAGTGATGGTTCACTGCCATTATTAATTCCAATGAGGGAAGTAGCAGGTAGGTTGGCTACCCAAGCTGGCGCAAGATTTTTGGAAAAACCTCAAGGTGGTGCCGGAATTTTGTTAGGAGGAGTACCAGGAGTTAAACCTGCTAAAGTTGTTATTATAGGTGGTGGTACAGTTGGTATAAATTCAGCAAAAATGGCAATTGGATTAGGTGCAGATGTAACAATCCTTGATGTTAGTGCTCGGCAAATGAGGTATTTAGATGATATTTTCTAGGGAAGGGTTAAAACATATATGTCTAATACTTTCCATATAATGGAAGAAGTTAAAAAGGCTGATCTAGTAATAGGCGCTGTACTTATTCCTGGAGTAAAAGCACCTCATCTTGTAACAGAAGAGATGATTAAGGAGATGAAGAAGGGCTCAGTCATAGTTGATGTTGCGATTGATCAGGGTGGTTGTGTTGAAACTACATATCCTACAACACATCAACAACCTGTTTTTGAGAAATATGGAGTAATCCATTATTCTGTGGCAAACATGCCTGAAGCAGTTCCCAGGACATCCACTTATGCATTAACAAACTCAACACTACCATATGCCTTAAAGTTGGCAAACAAGGGTTATAAAAGGGCAATACTTGAAAATGAACCTTTAAGTAAGGGTTTAAATGTTTATAATGGCAAAGTTGTTTATAAAGCAGTGGCTGATGCCTTTGGGTTGGAACATTTACCTCTAAGTCAAGTTTTAAGTGAATTTAAAATATAAAGAAGGGTTAATCCAGCATATACTGTAAATGATTATTCTACAATGTATATTTATAAATTTATGAATAAAAAAAATTAAAGTCATAGTATTGAGGCAATCTTCTTTGCCTCTTTTTTTATAAATAAACCTTATATTGTTATATTAATTTAATCACTGTAGTAGTAACTATTTCAAGGAGAGATACTTAGTTATTATTAGAAAAATTAACTATTTTTATACCGAATTATTTCAATTTTTTTTCAGGAAGATTCAAGACCATGAAGAATATATTTAAATGAATCTTAAAATATTATGCGTAATGTAATAATTATATGCGTAATTAAAAACGAGGAGGAAGTATTATATGAAATTTAAAGGAATTTTAATGTTAATGTTGTTAGGCTTAATGGTGGTATTTTCTACTATGGTCATGGCTGTTACTTACGTAGTGGGTAACAAGTGCAGGGTTCCCGCCATTTGAATATGTAGAAAATGGAGAGGTGACTGGTTTTGATATTGATTTAATGAAAGAATTTGGTAAATTAAAGGGGTTTGATGTAGAAGTTAAAGATTTAAGTTTTGATGCACTTATTGCAGCATTAAAGACTGGTAATATAGATGTTGTTGCAGCGGGTATGACTATTACAGAAGAAAGAGAAGAAGTAGTTGATTTCTCTATCCCCTACTATTCTGCCAATCAAGCTGTTATTGTAAAAGAGGGTTCTGAAAACGATTTATCAGTTCTGTTCGGCAAAAATGATATTGGTGTTCAAACAGGTACAACAGGGGATCTTTGGGTAACAGAGAGTCTTAAAGACAAGGGGATTCTTACAGGTGCTGTAAAGCACTATGATACATTTGTGCTTGTTATAAATGACCTTGTTAATGGTAATACTGATGGTGTAGTTCTAGATACTCCTGTTGCTGAAAGATTTACTGAATTAAAACCAGTAACTATAGTAGCAGAAATAATAACAGGGGAAGAGTATGGTATAGCTGTTAATGAGGGTAATGAAGAGTTGCTTACAATGATTAATGAAGGAATAGAGGAATTAAGAAATAATGAAACTATGGATCAATTAATAGATAAATACTTTGGTAAATAAGTATATGTATATTAAAGTAAGTATTCTTTAAACTCTGGACATGATATTGATATAGCAATAACTAAACCTTAAATTAAGTAAACTTTAAGGTGTCTAAAAAGAGTTTTAGAGAGGGTGTTTTATTATAGATAAGTTACAATTAATCTGGAGCTCCCTTCCATATCTAATGGAAGGGGCTCTTGTTACTGTTAGATTAGCAATTGTAAGCATGTTGATAGGGTTTATATTTGGTTTACCACTGGCTTTTGGTCAGGTTTATGGAAATAAGTTTATTAAAGGAATTATATCAATATATGAACGTATTGCTCGGAGTATCCCTTTATTAGTAATATTATTTCTTATATTTTACGGGCTACCACGTATGGGAATTAGACTTCCAGAATTTTTAGCTGCAGTATTAGCCCTTGGTTTAAGGAGTGCAGCTTACCAATCCCAGATATATAGAGGGGCTATCCAGTCAGTAAGTGGTTCTCAGATGAGGGCGGCTCTTTCCATGGGGATGAAAAAATTTACTGCCTTTTTTTATGTAATATTACCACAGGCAGTTAGAATTGCTATACCACCTATTGGTAACGAATCTGCAATATTATTAAAAGATACATCAGTGGTTTACGCAATTGGAATGAGTGAATTATTAAGACAGGGCTTTTATATCTTCACTAATAATGGAGAAGCGACTACAATATTATTAGCAGTTGCTCTTATTTATTATATATTAACAATGATTATCAATAAATTATTATCACTATTTGAAAAGAAATACAAGATACCAGGAATAGGAATCGAGGTCGGAGTAAATGAGTAATAATCATCTACTTAGAATAGAAAATTTGCATAAAAGTTTTGGTAATAATGAAGTATTGAAGGGAATTTCATTTCATTTGAATGTAGGGGAAACCAAGGTTGTTGTTGGTCCCAGTGGTACTGGTAAGAGTACTATATTAAATCATATAAATATGCTTGTTCCACCAGATCAAGGGCATATATACCTGGAAAACGTTGATGTTACTACTACAACTGATATTCATAAGGTTAGACAGGAGATAGGTTTTGTTTTCCAGGATTTTGGTCTTTTTAATCATTTAACTGCTAAAGGTAATGTTATGATTGGTCTCTTAAGAGTTAAGAAAATGGATAAGAAAGAAGCAGAAGAGTTGGCTTTGTTTGAACTAGAACGTGTTGGATTGACTGAGTTTGCCAATTCTTATCCAGCACAACTTTCTGGAGGACAGAAACAGCGGGTTGGCATTGCTCGAGCATTGGCTATGCAGCCTAAGTTAATACTCTTTGATGAACCAACCTCTGCTCTAGATCCTGAATTAACAGGAGAGGTATTGACTGTTATGAGGAGCTTAGCTGATGAAGGTATGACTATGTTAATAGTTACTCATGAAATGGGCTTTGCTCGAACAGTGGCAGATGAGATGATATTTATGGAGTATGGTAAAATCGTTGAACAAGCCCCTCCTGAAAAGCTATTTACTAATCCAGAGCAAAAGAGGACAAAAGAGTTTCTTTTTAAGCTTACTGAGTTATATAGTGAAGGTGAAAAATAATGGAAGATATATTGTTATGGTTTTTAAATTACTATAGGTTATTAGCTGAAGGTTTTTTTAATATTTTTGATATTTTTCTAAAAAATTATCCACTTTTGTTTAAAGGCCTACTTGTGACTGTTTATTTAACAGTATTGTCGAGTATCATAGGAACAGTACTTGGTACATTTTTGGCTTTAGGTAAAATTTATGGAAATAAAGCCATTTCAGGTGTTATTAGTGCTTTTATAGGTTTAATCCAAGGAACACCTTTACTTGTCCAACTTTTTCTTATTTATTATGGTTTACCTCCATTTGGTATAAGGTTAGGCGCTATTACTGCGGCATTGATAAGCTTTATAATTAATAGTGGGGCTTATCAGGCTGAATACCTCAGAGGTTCTATACAGTCTGTTAGTTCAGGACAGTTGAAGGCTGCTCTTTCAATTGGTATGAGTAAATGGCAGGGTATCTTTCATATAATATTACCTCAGGCTTTAAGAAGGGTAATACCTGCCTGGACAAATGAATTTATTTATCTTTTAAAGTATACATCATTGGCTTATATAATTACCGCCCCAGAAATAATGGGAGAGGCCAAGATTATTGCCAGTAGGAATTACCAGTTTTTTAAC
>JBDNGI010000524.1:0-11189 GCA_041689345.1 Halanaerobiales bacterium | reverse complement strand
TACTAGCTTAAACGTATATTTACTATAGTTTATGCGTGTTTTTGAAAATAGGAATTGTTAGTTTTGTGTGGGGGTGAAAAAAAGAAGTAAGGGTTGTGAACCCTTATGAATCAAGGGCTTATTTAGCCGAAAATCTTAATTGAATTTAAAGGGGTGATATCATATGGTTTATGCAATTTATCCACTTGCTGCTCTAGGGTTTATCTTTGGAATTTCTGCCTATACTCAGATTAGTTCTTTAAAAAATAGGATTGAAGAACTTGAAAAAAAATTATAAGTATATAGAGCAAGCAATGCATGATCTTACGCGAGAAGCCTTGGCTGAAAAAAGATAGGGATAACCAGTCAGTTTAGTATCCCATATCTTATAAAGCATTTCTAACACTCAAAATATACTTTGCTCTATCAAGGGGGTTTACACCCCTTCGAGGACAGGTAGCACCTTCTTCTATTGGACATTTTTTATAGCCATGAAATTTAGTTTTAATAAGACCGCGACCAGCGGAAATAGAACTCAACTTTATTGAATAATCCAATGAAGTTGCCACAGGTATAGTACCTTCAACAGAAAATTTGCCATTTATAATCTGTGGATTCTCATATTCGGCCCTCATCTGTACTAGATCACCGATTACTTTTCCACTTAGATCTTCAGGGACAGTTATCTGAAACCACAGGATAGGCTCTAACAGTATTGTTTCAGTATTAGTCAAACCATCCATAATTCCCATTGGTGTGGCCACCATAAAATCGGGAGCATGGGTATGTTCTATATGATATTCACCATCTAGCAGGGTTACTTTTAGATCAGTTACCTCCCAACCATAAAGGCCCTGCTTTAAAGCACTGGGCATTGTTCTTTCGACTTGTTTTTGATATTTTAAAGGTAAAACATCTGGCCTTACTTCTGATCGATAAACTAGACCAGACCCCAGCTCTCCTGGTTCAATCTTAAAACGTAAAACTGCCCAACATGGTTTAGGCATAGTATAGCGTACAAAACCTTCAGCAGAACTGACAGGTGTCTCTTGATAGACAACAGAAGCCTCTCCAAAAGAAACAGAGAGATTAAACCTGTCTTTGAGTATGCTTTCCAATACTTCAAGTTGAATAACACCCATTATTTTAATATGTACTTCTCTCTTTTCTTTTAGCCATTCTAAGCTCAAGAGAGGGTCTTCCTCTTCCAATTCTTTTAAAGCAGCTATTAAGTCAGTGATTTTATTCTTGTCTGCTGGCTTTACTTCAACTGTTAACAAGGGATTGGCCAATTGGTAGTCTCCTGGAACATAAGAATCATCACCAAGAACATCACCGATATAAGTCTGCTTCAATCCACAGATAATCCCTATATCTCCAGCTTTTAAAATACCTATATCCTCATATTTATTAGAATAGGCTTTCTTTATTTGAGTAATCTTTTCATACTTATCCCTGCTTAGATTATACACTGTATCTCTATTTTTCAATGTACCACTATATAAGCGGAGATGGGCCATTCCCCCTATATTAGGGTCATGGTCAATCTTATATACCAATCCGGCAAGTGGTCCATCAGCTTCCATCCCAGGTTCAGGTAAATAATCCTTAACCATTTCCAGTAACTGCTTAATGCCAATACCATTAATAGCCGACCCATAAATAATTGGGTACACATCAGCTGCTTGTATTAAGCTTTTTAATTTGAATTTTAATGTTTCCAAGGGTAAAGGGTCTTCCTCAATATATTTTAGCATAATTTCTTCGTCTCGTTCTGCAATGAATTCATAAATCTTATTCTGATATTTGATTATTTCATCTAAATCACTGTTTTCACTTCCACGATCATCACTTGCTAGAAAATCATCTCTTCCAAGTAATAAATCACCTAATATAGGTTTCTTGCTATTTTCACCCTTAACTATCTGAAGTGCTATAACATTTTTAGAAAAGATTTTATATATTTGTTGATAGACTTTTTTGATATCTGAAGCCCTTCTATCTATCTTATTTATAAATATAATAGTTGGTATCTCCAGGCTTCTCAGGGCCTTCCATAGAAGCTCACTCTGTGATTCAATACCCTCAGCGGCTGATATTACTAATACTGCAGCATCCAGAACCCTTAATGATCTTTCAACCTCCCCTGAAAAATCAATATGACCAGGGGTATCGATTAAATTTACTATAATATCTTCATACTTAAATGAAGTGGAAGCAGAGCGTACAGATATACCCCGTCTTCTTTCTACTTCCATCCAATCTGTATTAGCGGTGCCATCATCCACACTTCCCAATGAATGAATACTGCCGCTTAAATATAACATACGCTCTGTTATCGTTGTTTTCCCTGCATCTACATGTGCAAGAATACCTATATTACGAATTGACATCAGATTTAAACCCCTTTAGTTAACCATTCTTGTTTATTTTTCCTTGCCCTTTTTCCTGGTATAAGTTGCTGCATTTAAACCTGCTATCTGTCCTTGACCAACAACACGACTTAACTGATATGGTATGCCTGTACAATCTCCAGCAGCATATACACCAGGTAAATTTGTCTCCATCTGTTCATTTACCTTAATATGTTTATTCTCTATATCCAATCCATATAGCAATTTATCTGGTGGTGTAACTTCTCTAAAAATAAATACACCGTCAAGATCTAATGTTGAATTTGTTAAAACAAGATTTTCCACCTTCATCTCACCATTTATTTTTTCTACCTTTTCATTTATAATTGAAATATTCTCCGCTTCAAACTCCCCATCAAACTTAAATTGGGGTATAAAGTAGAGATTTTCAACTAACTCAGCTAAATATTCTGCCTCTTCAATACCTTCATCTGTATAGCTAACTACAGCAACATCCTTCCCACGATATAAAGCACCATCACAGGTAGCACAATAACTAACACCACTACCTAGGAGATCTTCTTCACCAGGCAAATATTTAGCATTACTAACACCTACAGCCAGAATAATAGAATAAGCCTTATAAGTAATATCACGAGAAACTAAAGTATAATAATCACCCTGCTGATATATATTATCTACCTTACCCTGGTTTATTTCAATATCCATTTCTTTAACGTGATTTAAATAATTCTTACGTAACTCCTGACCTGAGATATTATGAAAACCTAAATAATTATTTACCTTTTCAGCTTTATATAATTTAGGTGTACAAAAATCAACCCCAAGCAATACAAAATCAAGGTTTCTAATCTTGACATTTATAGCTGCTGACAATCCGGCAGGTCCACATCCAACTATTGCTAAATCATGAATCTTCTGCTCCTTATTTAACATTATAACACACTCCCTATTTTTTGAAATTATATTCTTAAGCTATTTACCCGATGACCTAACTACCTCTATCCTGGATCTAATCTTTAGTTCATTCCAGGAAGGGCCAATCTACAGATTATACTTTCGGGTTTTTACAAGTGGTAAGTGCTCACATTATCCCTTAGCCCTACTTGTATATTGTATCCTAAAATAGTAAGATATAAATATAAAGTAGAATACATTTTATAAAAGTACAATTTTTTAATAAAACAAGATATTAGTATTAACTATTATTTCAAGTAATTGGACCAAATAAGAAAAGGAGGGGAAACTATGCTGATTATTGATCGTTTTGAAGAAAATATAGCAGTTATAGAAACAGATGAAAGTACTATCAATATACCTATAAAATACCTCCCAAGAAACGCTAATGAAGGTGATGTAATTAAGCTGGTTATCGATAAAGATACTACTGAAACCAGGAAGAAAAGGATAAACAAATTAGCTGAAAATTTATTTGAAGAATAAAAATAATGAATATATAAATGTACATACAATCCTCGATAGTTCAGCTAATGAAGTTTCTGAAGAACTTGCCAATAATAGGTTAAATTTATCCCAAAACAAAAATTCACTACTAAACAAGATTAAAAATGAAGACTGTCGGCAAAATCATCTGCCAACAGTCTTTATTAGTTTATTTATATAACAATCAAGTATTCTACTTCTTTGAACTAACACTCCTACTTATTCCACCTTTTCCAATTTAATACCTGTATCATGTTCATTAAGATCATATGTCTCAAAATCCCCATCTGTTTTTTCAATACTAACTGCCAGGGTTTCTTTTTTAATATAATCTTCAAAGGCCTCAACAGCATGAACAATATCATCATCACCATAGTAATATATCTCTATATTGTCCATCACTTCATAACCATTACTTTTACGGATTTGCTGTATTTTTGAAACAAATTCTCTAGCATAACCCTCATCAAGTAGTTTTTGACTCAAGGTAGTATCTAATATAACAAAGAGATTGTTAGCCATGGCTACTGCAAAACCCTCTTTATCCTTTATCTCAATATTTACATATTCAGGTTTTACATCAAAAGCTTCACCATTAAGGTCTACAGTAAATACCTCACCATTTTCTACTTTGTCTTTAATCTCATTAGCATTTAACTTAGCCAAAGCAGGTGCAAAGAACTTCATATTATTTCTTAAGATTGGACCAACCACCTGGAAATTTGGCTTTAGGTTATAATCCATATATTCACTCAGATCAGCAGTGAAGACAACCTCTTTGACATTCAACTCATCCTTCATTAGTGGTACCAGTTCACTAATTAACTCTTTATGCTTCCCATCAACTAATACCTTTTGGATAGGCTGACGAACTTTGAGATCGTGTTCCTCACGAACAGCCCTACCTAGTGTAACCAAATTCCTAACTAGATCCATTTTTTCTTCTAATCTATTATCAATTAGATCTTTATTAATAACTGGATAATCAGCTAGATGCACTGATACACCATCAGTTAACTTCTGATAAAGCTCCTCAGCAATAAAGGGGACATATGGAGCAATCATCTTAGATAAGCCCACAAGTATTTCATAGGTGGTATTATATACCGATTTCTTATCAGTATCCAACTCTGATGCCCAGAACCGTCTTCTAGATCTCCTAATATACCAGTTTGAAAGATCTTCATCAACAAACTCCTGAATAGCCCTAACCACAATTGTTAAATCATATGCATCCATATTCTCTTCCACTGTCTGTAGTAGATTATTGTATTTTGATAACAGCCATCTATCAAGTCTGCTTCTATCCTTATATTCCACAAAGAATTGAGATGGATCAAGTTCATCTGTATTTGCATACAATTTAAAGAAGTAATAAACATTTTTTATAGTCCTATAGAATTTACTATCAACCTCTTTAAGTCCCTCTATATCAAACTTAGTAGGTGTCCAGGCTGGTGATCCATAAAAAAGATACCATCTGAGGATATCTGCACCGTAATCATCGAATAGTTCAAAGGGATCTACTGAATTACCCTTTGATTTAGACATCTTTTTACCCTCTTTGTCAAGGATTAAGTCATTTACCAATACCCGTTTGTATGGCGATTTACCAGTTATAAATGTAGAAATGGCTAATAAGGAATAGAACCATCCCCTGGTCTGGTCAATACCTTCACAGATAAAGTCTGCAGGAAAGTTTTCTTCAAAATTCTCCTTATTTTCAAAGGGATAGTGTAATTGGGCAAAAGGCATAGAACCACTATCAAACCAGCAATCAATAACTTCAGGAACCCTTGTCATAGTACCACCACATTCATCACACTTAAGATGAACTTCATCTACATGCGGCCTATGGAGTTCTATATTTTCATCTATATCTTCGATAGCCTTTTCAACAAGTTCTTTTCTGGAACCAACACTCTGTTTATGGCCGCATTCGCATTCCCATATATTAAGTGGTGTACCCCAATACCTACTCCTGGAGATAGCCCAGTCTTTCAGGTTTTCTAACCAATTACCAAATCTACCTTCACCTACAAATTCAGGATACCACTCTATCTCATTATTATTTTCAATTAATTTATCTTTTAGTTTAGTCATCTCTATATACCAGCTAGGTTTTGCATAATATAATAGTGGTGTTTTACATCTCCAGCAGTGAGGATAATTATGTACCATTTTCTTTTTCTTATATAGCTTATCTTCTTCAAAGAGCCATTTTAATATTTCAATATCAGTTTCGGTATCCATAACAAACATACCTTCCCAGGGTGTTGTTATATATTTACCGTCTTCGTTAACAGGCTGTAAAACCTCTAAATTATATCTTAAACCTGTTTGATAGTCATCTTCACCAAAAGCAGGTGCTGTATGAACTATACCAGTACCTTCTTCAGCAGTTACGTAATCAGCAGTAGTAACAACGAAAGATTTTTTATCTGGTCTCTCTGTTTTCACAAAAGGCATAATCTGTTCATACTCAATACCTTCTAATTCTTTACCCTTCAACTCTTCCAGGATTTCATAATTACCTTCAAGAACCTTGGAAGCTAGTGATTTCTCAATCCATAATATCTCTTCATCTTTATTATTAACTTTGACATAAGTCATATCAGGATTAACAGTTAGTGCTATATTAGCAGCCAGTGTCCAGGGTGTAGTTGTCCAGACCAGAAAGTATTCATCGGCATCTTTTCTTTTAAATTTCACATAGACTGTTACCGATTTAATCTCTTGATATCCCTGAGCAACCTCATGTGATGCCAGCCCAGTACCACAGCGGGTACAATATGGTAATATTTTATGTCCTTCATAGATCATACCTTCTTTATTAAATTGATCTAATATCCACCAGACTGTCTCAATATAATTATTATCGAGGGTAATATATGGGTTATCTAGGTCTATTAAATAACCCATCCTTCTGGTCATCTCTCTCCATAAACCCTCATATTTAAAGACAGATTCACGGCATTTTTCATTAAACTTATCAAGACCATAGTCTTCTATCTCCTGTTTATTATTAAGGGCTAACTGTTTTTCAACCTCAATTTCTACCGGAAGTCCATGGGTATCCCAACCCGCTTTTCGCTTAACCTGATATCCCTGCATAGACTTATACCGGCATACAGCATCCTTCAAAGCCCTGGCAATAACGTGATGTATTCCTGGTTTACCATTTGCTGTAGGCGGTCCTTCATAGAAGACATACCTATCCTTTCCTTCCCGAGAAGAAACACTTTTTTTCAGAAGATCAATCTCATCCCAATAATCAGCAATATTTTTTTCATTCTCACTTATTGGTAAATCCGATAAGTCTTTAAATTTACTCATATTACTCCACCTTCCACCTTTCTGTTATCAAAGCAAAACCTTTAATTTGTCTACCTTACATTAATTCAAAAAAGATAGACTAATAGCCACAATATTTATATCTATAATAAATAAATTAAAAAAGCCCCTAAGTCAAATGACTCAGGGACGATTAATTACCGTGTTACCACCCAGTTTATAGAATATAATTATCAGTCTTTATAATGCTAATATAATTATTAACAAAACAAAGTAATAATATACAGAAAAAACTTTTTATATCCTATCACTCATTGTATTTAACGCATACCACGTGAAACCCTAGTTTATATTCTCTAAATAATACTTTCAGGTCCCAACTCCAAGGTGATCTTCATAAAAGTTCTTTTCGGATAATCTCTCAGCTAATGATTACCTCTCTATAGCTAAAGTCCTTTTATTACTCTCCTTATCATCGCTTTATTATATAATGTTTATTTTGCATATAAATATATCTTAATATAGTACAAATGTCAAGTTTTTAGATATAAAATTTACTCTAAATGTGATAATTATATTAGTAACATACTAGAAGCGAAAATCATATTAACGCCATTTCGATAAAATTTTTAAAACTCGCAGCTAAAATTTATTATAGAATGGAGATTACTATGTCTAAGTCTAAAATAAGAGATACAGCAATAATTACTTTTATTGCTGGTGGTATAGCAACTACAGTACAGACAATCATTAGTTGGTTTCTTTATATTTTAAATATTACAGAACAAACCCCGGCCATATTTCACACCCAGGTTGATTACAAATAGGATAGACTATAATATATATGAACTATTATTAGGTTTCCTAACCAGTTTTGCTGCTGGTATATTTTTTGCAGGATTTGTTGTACTACTACTTAGAATTACAGGTAAAGATTTTGCTATACTTAAAGGCGCCTTTGTAGGTTTTATAAATGCAATGATCCAATTCTTATTCTTTGCCAGACTCTTTACCATACCAGAAAAACTAGTTCCCAGTTATGCAGGATTATGGCATGTATTCATACTTTATACTATCTGGGGTATTATTGTTGCTTATGTAGTTGAAAAGTATTATGATATTAAAATTATAGATATCTAAATACTAGTAATAATGCCTATCCCCTATACGATCACCTCTTAGTATTTGGAAATACAAAAAATTGTCTATATTTTATCATAATTTTTACGTAATAAATTATACGAAATATAATTTACTACAAATCATTAAGATTTCTTCACCTAATATTTTATTAGTATAAAAAATTTTATCTTATTTTCTTCTTAAATCGTCAAATTTCCTTAGGCTTTCATATATAAGTCACCTTATTCTCCATATTATACCATGCGGTTGTGACGCGAATAGGATATTATACGTTAATTTTACATTATTTGTAGTAATTCCAATTAATTTATTCGACATTATTCGCTTGAAATAATGTGTGCCATCTAATACAATTAACTAGGTTTATATAATAATTAGTAAGAGGTGCTAATGTAATGGAATTTACAACACAAAACTTCAAGATCTTAAATCAAAAATTACTATCAAGATCTAAAAAACTACCTCTTCATTCGGAAGAAGTAGTTAGTATTAGCCAAAAATTAGATCATTTTGTTGTACAGGCTATGAAAAGACAACTTGAAAAAACAAACTCTTAAAATTGGTATATAATACTATTAGAAGTCAACAGTCACTTATCTTTTTTTCGTAAGAAATTAGATAGGAGCTGTTGATTTCTTCTTTAGTAATGCTTTTTAATAAATTATAACTCCCATAAAACTATGTAGTTGCTTAATTAATTCTTGCAAATATTAAAGAATTTGTAATTAATATTACTGAATATACTGGTTGATCTCATATAATATTATTAAAGCAAACATCAACTAAGGGGAGGCCTTTTTCAATGGACGAAGAATTACAATTACTAAATACAATCATATTAAGTATGGTGACTAAACAAAAAATACTAGATGACCTAAAAACTAAAGTTTTTTGTATTAATACTTACAATGAGTATATCGAAAGTCTTATTTATCTGTTGTTGTCTTTAAATAATTCTCCTGATAAAAAAGAAGAATATAAAGAAAATATCAATAAATATTTAAAAGGAGATCTAACGAACCCAGATGAAGTCCTTATTTTTTAATATCTTTTTTTTACATAATCCTTGTCATATTTCCTAATATATGTTATTATTACAAAAGTGTAAGAATTGTTAAAGGAGTATAAAATGATAACATTTATAGATAAGCTAAAAGAGGAGCTTATTGAGAAATCTAGAGGAAAGCAACTTATTTCTGATGAAGTACTACAAGCTAGCCAGGAATTGGACAAATACATAGTTAATTACATGAAAATGCAAATCGACTTGAAAGAAGCCAACTGACTAACTCATATCAGTCGGCTTCTTTCAAGATTATTTCCTCGCAAGAGCTAACAATAATAAACTAGCTACTTCCTGCCCCAGCACGCCCCTTTTATTCATTCTCATTAATAAGTTTTTCATATGTATTAAGTAATTTATCAAGTTCTTGACTCATGTCTAATACGGTTTTATCATGCATACCTTTTTCTTCAGCAATTTGTTGCATTTCTTTTCTCAAATCTTGTATCATAGCTATTAATTTATTTTTTTCTATTTTTATTCACCTCTAATTATATTATCTTCAGTTAGAGAGTTTTTTATCCGTCTTATCAGAACCATTATTACCCATAGTAATTCTTTTTCTTGACATAAAAAAATCCACCTTTCATATTAAAGAAATTAGTGGAAATTGAAGTTTTTTTATCGAAATACATGCCTACAGATTAGGAGTAAATCCTAAAAAAATCTGTAAGCCTTAACCTATCATTATTCGATTACAAAAACCTTATAAACCCCGTCATATAAGTAAAATGGTGGGACTAGAAGGATTCGAACCTTCGACCTACAGATTAGGAATCTGCCGCTCTATCCTGCTGAGCTATAGCCCCAAAGATATTTATAATACAAGTATTTTTAAATTACATTTAATTTACATCTTTTGAAAGCATATTTCAACATGTAAATAACTGCAGATTAACCTCTGACAATTTTAAATTATATAGGTATTACGGCTCTTTGTCAAGCTAAAAATAACAGTTTCGAAAAAAAAATCTTACCATATATACGATAAATTTAAACCTGTCTTTTTAATTGCCAGTCTAAAATATATTTCAATTCTGCCCTTGCTTCAATATCAGGCAATTTGTTAAGATTAATAACCGCCTTATCTAAAAACTTTTGACCTAGTTCTTTACTTTCATCATAGGCATTACTTTCATAGACCATACTAGTTATTACTTCTATATCATCTTTTGTTATCTTATTCTGATTTAATATTTTTCTTAGCGGTTTATTATATTTCCTTTTTTCTAACAAGCATATCAGCGGTAATGTATATATACCTGTCGCCATATCCTGTCCAAGTCTTTTTCCGGTTTTCTTCTCCTGCCCAGCAAAATCTAATAAATCATCCTGTATTTGAAATGTCATCCCCATTTCTAAAGCAAAATTATATAGATAATATAAACGCTTACCCCTAAGGCCTGATTCATAAGCACCTATATAGGTGCTTACTGCAAATAAAAGGGCAGTTTTTCTACGTATTCTTTTTAGATAGTTATATATAGTAAGATCAAGATCATACTTTTCTTCAAACTGATCTATCTCTCCTATACAAACTAATCTTACTATTTTATTTAATTTAATAAGACTATGCCTGGAAAGCTGCTCAGTAAATAAGGTATAAGACTTTGATAATAGATAGTCACCAACAAAGACTGCTACGTTCTTGCCAAACCTTTCCTGTGCAGTTATCTGTCCCCTTCTCAATTGAGCTTCATCTATAATGTCATCATGTACCAAAGTAGCCATATGTAAAAGCTCAACACCTGCGGCTATAGATAATAATTTATTCCCTTCACTATTGCCAAATTGACCAGCTAATAAGACTAGAATTGGGAGCAGCCGCTTACCTCCCCCTTCAACCAAATCCTCAACAGCATTATTTAAAGTTGATCTATTTGATTTACAAT
>JBDNGI010000523.1:0-5098 GCA_041689345.1 Halanaerobiales bacterium | reverse complement strand
AACTCCATTAGTTGTTCTATTGAATGGAATATTAGACCTTTTAGTCGGGATATTCCAGCATAACATCAATAGAAAAGATAGTCTTGAACTATTAAGAATCCTCGTTCATGAACGATAGTGAATGGGCGGGGAGTATGTCAAATCTCCAAAGCCTATATCAATCTGTATATGTACTTTTGCCTTGCCTATGAAAGATATTATTTTAATTCTCACTCCTTGGTAATCAGCGTCTTCTTTAATACGGTTAGTTATAATTGATTCAAGATCATAGTTAACTCCATCTTCAATATCAAAGCTACAAATTTCTTTAATTGCATTTTCAATACTATCCAAATCATTTGATATATTTTTAGCTAAAAAATCAATATCTTTAGTCGGTCTTCCTTTAAATTCATTCATCGAATAAAGCAACAATCCACCTTTTAAAAGAAATTTATTTTTGTATTTTGATAAAGACAACCTATACAATAGTCTCTCTTGA
Organism: Halanaerobiales bacterium; assembly: GCA_041689345.1. GTDB lineage: Bacteria > Bacillota > Halanaerobiia > Halanaerobiales > DTU029 > JBDNGI01. The sequence goes on along the minus strand of JBDNGI010000523.1, from coordinate 4,617 downwards.
ATATATAACTGCATCACCAAATTAAATGGTACGGATAAATCTCTAGACACATTTTTTAATCTAGCCATTACAGAAGCCGGGATATTCTTCCTGCTAATCATAACAATACCTCCACATATTTAATAAGCAGTTTTTCTGCTGAAGTATTTTGGGCATATTTCATTAACTTGTTGATATTTTTATCTCTTCTATTCATATACTCTTTAATACTTTCTATCAATATATCCTTAGGAGTTTCATTACTATAACGAAAACAATCAGGAATGGTTTTTTCGATATTATATATTTTAATTGAGTTACCAGCAAGACTTACTTCGGTAATACCTGATTGATAATATTTATCAGAAAAATAAAACAATCTGATAGGAGGATAATCAGGTAATACCACTTTTGATTTCCTATGTATTGCTATCTGATATTCGGAAGGTATATAAGTAGTCAAATCATAATACAATAATGCTGATGTTAAGCAAATTACACCCTCCGGTACAATCTTAGCTACATCAATAATTTCATTTGAATAATCAAATTCTAGCTCATTCCACTTATACAGTCCTCTTTTTAGTTTATAAATGCTATTTTCATTTAATAAATCTTTTAAATATTTTTTATTTTTTTCCTTGTATCTCTTTTCATAAAAAAACACCTCTTTATGAACACTTGTGCGGCTATAATTAAAAACTCGTTGTTGCTACATCTTTAATGGCCTTTGTATTGGCCTTACACCGATATATTTAAAGCCTGCTGACTCCACCTCTTCTTTAATATAGATTTAATCATTACCGAACATATTTTCGTAAAATGGTGATTTTGCGAAGTTTTTATTACCACCAAATACATTTTTTTAATATTTTTATAATATCGCCTATTTATCTAATATTTTTATAATATCGGCTATATGTTTAATTTTAAAGTCATTATTTATCTAAAAATTTCACTATATTATTAATAATATAGTGAAATTCCTGCCGTTTTCAGATTATCTCTATCCTCTTTTTAATAAAAATTTAAAATCCATTTTTGACCTCCCTTATATTAGATATTTAGCTAGACATACTCATAGTTAACTTAGAAGCCCACCACAATGTGATGGGCAAATGATTTATCTGTTGGAGTAATACTTTTGATTTGGACTAGTTGGTTTATCAGGGATTGTGAGTTTTAGGAGATCGCCCTTTATTAACGGCTTTAATATGCTGTTTGCTAGATATCTCCTGTCTTTTATCCCGAGGAATTCCTGAATCTCTTTTCTACTCTTAGGTTCTTTACAGAACTTCAATATAGACTCAGCTCGCTGATCCTCAGCATCAATTTCAGCTTGGGGGGTAGCTTGGGGGGGTAGCTTGGGGGATCAACGGAATAATAGTCTTAAAGACATCCCCTTCAATAAATTCAGGATCCGCACCAGAATATACCTTGTTGTATTTATAAATGTTTCTGACTCCTGAACCAAGCTCATCAACCCACCCGATTTCTTTAAAGAACTTAGCAATCGTTGGATTCTTTGGATATGGAGAAAAATTCTCCGGATCAATGATTCCATTTCCATGCGGCTTGTTGCTATTCTCAATATAAACCCTGTTCTGCTCTATGACAAGTTTTGCTGGAAATGGATTTGAGAATTCCCTATGAATCAGTAAATTAGAAATCGCTTCTCTGAAAATCTTATCTCTTAGGCTCACACGCTGGTCACCCTCAAGATAGAATTTATCATTGAGATGCTTCGCAATAAACTGCATAAGTCTTTCATAGCTTCTTAGAAGATTTACTCTAATATCATCTCGGTCATCATAGCGGTCTAAATTCTCTCTACGTAAAATAGCATCTGTTCTATGATGTGGAAGGGCTGCGTGAATCAATTCCTCTTTACCAAAGATCAAAATACCTCCAAGGGTAATACCCTGCTTCCCGGTATTGGGATCCCTTAAATACAGACCGGCACTCTTTAGTATTTCGATATCTTCCATCGAAGTCCACGGATGATTAGCTTTTTGATTCCCTGCTAATTTCCTAACCTTTGTAAATAATTCAGATTCCAGCTCTTCCATTTCAGCATAAGGGAAAATTCGATTTTCTGTGTATGTGCTTTGCTTCCTCGTGTACATACCAGACACAAGATTTGTATTATTTGTAATGTCAAAATCACCATCTTCATTTCTATCAAAGATTTTCCCTTTGCACCGATGTACTTGTGAACTCTCAGGAATGTTAATATACAAGATTGTTTTACCGTCCACTTCAACATCTTCTACCGCAAGGTAAAAAGTAGGATTGAGAGTCTGAGGGTTGTTCAGTGATGTCACAAAATCCTTCTTGAGCTGATCAACAGAATCTCTATCAACGCCTACAATATCACCATTATCTTTGACGCCCAAAAAAAGATGACCACCATATCGATTTAGAAATGCACAGACAGAATCATATACATCTTTATTTAGCTTCTTTTTGCTCTCTTTAAATTCTACAGTAATGCTTTCACCACTACTGATTATTTTCTTCAAATTTTCTATTTTCATATTCAACACCTTTTATGTGTCAGTAAAATGACGCTTTTATTTAGTTTATCCATTCAATGTAGAGGTTAATCATGTATTTGAGAATCTAGATATTAATCCAAAAATGTAAGCTGTATTTCTAGATTGTTCTCTCACTTCCTAGCGCAAATATGTTTCTCTATTCTTCCATCGTTCATAATATCCAGCATTATTTACAATTATTAATTATTTATATTATATATACATATTTCTATATAATTCAAATATCACCTTTATTTAAAATTTATCTACTCCAACCAATTTATCATCTAATGTTTTTCAAATTCATACGTAGTCTCCTGATATTAAATATCTTTCCATATTCCAAATTATACAAAGTCTGATTTTATTTCTAAGCTATCTATAAGTTCTTTTTTCTTATTATATATACTAGTTCTTTCTTCGACAATAGCATCAAAAGCAGGTTATTCATACGATTAATCTCTCCCCTATTATTATCCTGCCTGAAACAGGCCCACCAACTCAAGCTGCTGATTGTATCACAAATTAATCTATACTGCCTGTTTTCTTTTAATTCCTCCAGAAGAATATCCTTATCCTCACTATAATAGCTCTGGACATCTGACCAGTTAATATATCCCGAAAATACTAAATCTTCCTCAAAAGCAATTTCTATCTCTTCCATCACTTCTTCAGGATGTAATGTACAGCAATCTATAATCAGTGATGATAAAAATTCGTCCTCTTCTTCATTACTAATCAATCTTTTAAGTAATCCCCTGTAATATTCCACTAGTTCTTCTCTACTGATTATATTTTGGCTGCCAGAACAAGCAAGGCTTTGCTGGCTGCACTCCGTATAAATTGATCCAGATTATTATCTTCAATAACATTATAAAGTAATTGTTAAAATCACCATTATATACAGAGGCTAAAATATTACCCAGATCCTCTGTAATTAAATCTCCAATAAAACATCAACTTCTTCCTGGGAACTTGTTATTAACTTTATCAATACAGGATATGCCCTCTCATCTCTAAACTGTGCAAGTATATACATGCTATATATATGAGCAAAATAATAATCTTCTCCAGCTTTTATTGATAGGTTTTGACTTGTATCTTTTAAAATTCGAAGTAAGTCATCATTTATTTCCTTCTGCCTGGAAATGGCTTCTTTTAAAACTTTTTCTGGAAAATAACCCTTATTATACTCCAACTCTTTTAAAATATCTTTTACTTCCATTATATCCCCCCCAATTAATTACATTTTATCATAAGCGGAAAGTAAAATCAAACACATGTTCTTGCAATTATTTTTAGTTCTATATAGGTACATCTTTTGGACAAACTTCTTTTTAATATCTCAGAGTTTTCTTTAATAAATTATCACCTACATTATGACCGAATACATCATTTGTTACCTTTAACATTAAGATCACCTATAGTTATAGATAAAAGCTACACCTCCCCCCTTATACTAATATTAGGCATATATACCTAAATCACTATTAATGGCTACCCTATATATAAGCCACAGGCCGGCAAAATCTCATGTAAGAGCTTATATTTATGTATCGCAGCTGCCCTCATAAAAAGGGTCCAATCCGCTTTATTAAATATATTTTTCCGCTCAAACTTATGATAATTATAAGAGGCATATTCAATTCTTTCTTTAATACCTTCCACTTTAACCGCCAATGCTGCCTGATTAAACCAGGTTCTCTTAGCATAATCTAGATTCTTATCAACATCATCAAAGTCAAGAAAACCAAAACCATTATTCTGAATCATCTCTAGCCAATTCTGATGTCTTTGCTGATAACTACCAGTAAGCTTTAATAATTTAATAATCTTTTCCATATTTCCTTCACTAAGTTTACTGGTAATAGGTCTACCATATTGATTATTTGCTTCTAAATAATCCACTAAATAATTAAAGATATTCATAACAGCAGGAATAAATCTATCCTGTAGATTATTTACCTTGATCTCTTGATTCTCCCGTAGATATGACCATACTGCAAAGGGGATATCCAGTGTTTTTTTGTTGGAAAATTTAATATCCATAAATTATCACTATGACTATATATATATGGTCTTCCTATACAAATCAAATTTT
>JBDNGI010000522.1:0-2050 GCA_041689345.1 Halanaerobiales bacterium | reverse complement strand
TCCATTCTTAAAATAAATGCACTAAATTAAACATATTGATACATATTAACAGGAGTATAAAGCCATTAACTGACTTATACCACAGGGATAAGAAAACTTTTTACGATATGAAGGTGTTTAATTAATTGAGAAGTATTGAGAATACAAAAGAAGTGTAATATTTAGGGGGAAAGGAGGCAGCAAAACCCGACGATCTTAAATATTTATATCGCATGGCCAGGACTGCTAATGATGTAGAAAAATTATCAAGTGGTAATCCTAAAAAAATTGTCAACAGGGCTAAAAATAAAGTGATTGGTCGTAAATTAGTTAGACGAATCTAGTAAAGAGGGGTGAGGAGTTATGGCTACCTATAAAGAAATACAAGACTGGGTGAAAAAACATTATGGTTTTGTTCCAAAAGACTGTTGGATTGCACATTGTAAAGAAATAAATAATATACCAGTAAATAAATCACCTCGGCGCAAAGGAGAACGACTCGTTCCCTGGCCAGAGAATAAACAACCAGCTATAAAGGCAGCCTTTCAGCATTTTGAAATGCTGTGATATGGAGATTATCAATAAATTAAGAGGGGAGATAAACCAGATGAAGGTTATCATTGATGAGAGGAAGATAGGCCTCTTTATCGCTTCTGAAGATGTGTCTGCCAGCTGTGCTTTCAGACCAGTAGAGTTGGGATAATTCTATTGAAAGCTGTCATGTAAAGATAAATTGAAGCTGTTAATGAGGCTGATGAAAGCATGAAGAAGTTATTTTGATATATAGAGTTGAAAGGAGGGCAGATATGGCATTTATACCTTATAAAACAAATGATGAAGGTAGAGTAAAACAATTAAAGAGAAAAGAACTGCAATTAGAAAAGGAACTGCAAAATTTAATAGAAGATAATTTATCTGAACTATTTGGGGTAACTTTTCTTGCAAGTGAATATTCTACTGGGGAACGCCATGGAGGAAGGATGGATACTTTAGGAATTGATGAAAATAAATCTCCTGTGATACTGGAATATAAGAAGAATAAAAATCAAAATGTAATTAATCAGGCTCTTTTCTATTTGGACTGGCTAATTGATCATAAAAGTGCTTTTGAACTACTTGTAAGAGATAAATTGCAGGATAAAATTGAGATTGACTGGTCCTCTCCCAGAGTTTTATGTATAGCAGAAGAGTTTAATAAGTATGATACCTATGCTGTAGAACAGATGAAAAAGCCAATAGAGTTAATACAATATCGTAATTTTGAAGATAATTTATTTGCTTTAAATATTTTAACTGCCTCGGAAGAAAGTAAATCCAGTAATAAGACCGATCATAAAAATTATAAGATAGAAGATCATTTGCAGAAAGGTAATGATGATATTATGGAGTTGTACCAGGAATTGAGAGATTATATTACAGAATTAGGAGATGAAATTGTAGAAAGTCCAAGGAAAAATTACATTGCTTACAGAATTATTAGAAATTTTGTGTGTATCGAGATTTATAGGTCGCACATACTCTTATATTTAAAACTTAATCCTAATGCTCATAAAGATCTTATTTCTCTAAAGAATGTCAGAAATGTGAGTGATATTGGACATCATGCTACTGGTGATTTAGAAGTGAGAGTTGAGAAAAAGGATAATATTGATTTAGCTAAAGAGCTGATTGAGAAAGCTTATGAGAATAATAGTTCTTGATATTTTTATTATAGTTAATAGAAGTATTAGTGTAAGTAAAAAAGTTAATTAATATGGTTCTTCTCCATAACCGTTGGTCAATCACCCGGAAATGGGGAAGAACCCTTAATACTAACTTTCTTCATCAAAAATCAGCTTCTTTAAATTTTACAGAAAGCATGATTGAAAAGCGGCAAGATGCTGTAGATGTAGAATAGCTTATAATCGTGGTTCTTTTCTATAATTAGCTCCTTTGAATTTTTCTATGGCATTCTTTTTGTTTCTTTTTACTTAGCCATAAGAAAAAGAAAGGGAGCCCCTTGGGGGCAGATGGGCTGGTTGGGCGGGGGTTACTTAGGCAGCTAATCCCGGCTATTTAGGAGATTAATTTA
>JBDNGI010000521.1:0-2039 GCA_041689345.1 Halanaerobiales bacterium | reverse complement strand
TTAACTATCTCCATCAGCTTATTTAACTTTTCCTTTTCTTCTTCACTTATTTCCTGACCTGACATTGTTTTACTCTGTAGTTTAAACTGCTCTTTTTGGAAATTAACTAACATTTCTTTTGTTTTCGAATTATTCAGTACTTTTTCCCTTGCTTTCAAATAAGAAACATATTCATCAGACTTCTTTAATTCTCTTGCCATCCTATGAGACAAATCATAAACACTCATTTTAATTACCTCCACCATTAGAATTTTTTTATTATCCAAACCACTCAGCCTATTAAAACTCAATTATCTCAGAAGTGATTTTTTCGCCTAAATTTATAATCCCTACAGAATGTTTTTTCTGCATTCTCCTATCAGTTGCTGAACCAGGATTGAAGTGTAACTGTCCATTTATCATTTGATTACAGGGCCGATGGGTATGACCAAAGATAATAACATCTGCTTCAGGAAATATGCAGCCTAATGTATTCATAATATGACCCCTTACATTATGGCCGTGAATAACAGCTACTTCAAAGCCAGCTAAACTCAGCTTTAACTTACCTGGAAGTTCTTCACTAAAAGGATATGGATCAACATTGCCTGATACCGCTTTAACGGGGGCATATTCTGCCAAAGTAGTAAGAACACCTTTCTGTACTATATCACCAGCATGTATTATTAAATCCACATCATTAAAGACTTCAAAAACTATCCCAGGGAGTTTTTTCACTTTTGTAGGAATATGTGTGTCGGAAATTACACCTATCTTCACAAAATCACCTCATTAACTCAATATATTAATATCTCTTAATTATTTTATCACCATATTTTTCTAATAGTTTACCTAGCAAAGGACGTTTAATATCTACAGCCTGATACTGACATAATTCCTGACAACAAAAACACCTGATACACTGCTCTATTGATACTATTGGTTTTCGATTTTCCATTAGAATAGCCTTAGGGGGGCAACTCCTAAAACAATCTCCACAACCAAGACATTTATCATGATTAAAAACCGGCCTAGGTCTTAATAGCGGTGTTAAAAAATTTACAAGAAAATCCGGTAGTTTTCGATCCAGCAAATTAGAGTTCTCTATTAATTGTGGTATTTTAACATTTTTAGCAGTAACTAATCTATCACCTAGCAATTTAATATCATTTATACTGGCAGCTAATTTTTTATCCCCAGCTGCCTTGATTATTGGCGCCTTGCTAACAGGAGTAATCCCCAATAATAATGCAACTGCTACATCTACTGCATAAGGGGATTTACTGGCTAATAAATAGCCAAAATTCCTGGGTTCACCAGAAGAAGGGCCCTCACCCTCCATTCCCCAAACCCCATCAATAATACTTAGAGAGGGTCTAATACATAAGGATAAATCTATAAGCATTTCAGCAAAGTGATCAATCCTCGGCATTTTAAGGTGGTATTCTGCTTTTAAAAGACCAGGAATAGCACCAAATAAATTTTTGACAGCCCCTGTAATCATCGTTAGACCATGTGTCTTTAATTTTGCCATATTAATAATAATATCTGCCTCTGTAATATAGCTCCCTAAAACAAAGGACTTTACCAAGGAACCATCATATGGTACATTTACCTGTTCAAGATTATAGTTAAGTTCAGCACCTATCTGCTTGGCTACTTCTGCTAATCCAGTCTTTTGATAAGCCCTTTTCAATATTGTTTTATTAAAAGGACCACCGGGGCTATCACCAATTATGGGATGTGCCCCGATTTCCTTTATCATTTTTGCAATAATTTTAACTAAAAGAGGGTTAGTAGTAACCATTGCCTCTGCTGGTTTATCCATTAATAAATTTACCTTTAGTAAAACATTTTGACCTGGCTTAACAAAAGATTCTAAACCACCAAGCCTATCCAGTAATATCTTAACTTTTTTAGTTAATATTTTTTCATTATATTCCCTAGATGTTACGACAGATACTTTCTCCATTTTATCTCCCACTTAGTATGCTTTATCCTCAACGTCAACGGCCCTGATTAATCTTTTTAAGTTATCTCCATCGGTGTTTTAATCAGTT
>JBDNGI010000520.1:0-2449 GCA_041689345.1 Halanaerobiales bacterium | reverse complement strand
GGCTATGATTTTAAATTTATTGATAGCTGGTTTATTTGGTTTTTTAATTCCCTTAGGTTTAAAATCAATGGGGGTCGACCCGGCCCTGGCATCGGCAATATTTCTAACTACTGCCACAGATGTCTTTGGTTTTTTTGTTTTCCTTGGCTTAGCAAAATTGTTCCTAGAGTACTTAGTGTAAGGGCCTGATCTTTAGGTCATTTTTAAGGACTTCTATAAATAAGATTTTAATCAGGTGGAGTAGAATATTCATCTGATTTTTCGGTGTTCAGCTTTGCTGAAGGAATTCATACATTAAATAGGGCGATGAGATTTAAACAGTGTTCAAGCATCATGTTTTTGATAAAATATGTAAAATAGTGTATAATGATATTAAAATTATACTGTATATTTAGACTTAAAAATATTAGTAAATCAAGAGGGTGTAACAATGTGGGTAAAAATTATAGAGAAAAATATCCAATTTTATATCAAAATTCGGAGACTAATTTGAGTGAACGATATAAAAAGGCATTACAGGAGGCTAATCAGGCAGCAATTCTTTTAAAAGAAAAGTATGGTGCTCAAACTGTCTGGATATTTGGTTCTTTAGCAAATAAAGAAAAATTTCATAGTAAATCAGATATAGACCTGGCAGAGACCGGTATTCCAGAGGACCGCTTTTATGCTGCAGTCGGTGCTGTTAATAGGGGTAATTTTAAAGTAGATTTAGTTGATAAAGATGATTGCCGGGAAATAATAAGAAAGGCCATTAAGAAGGAGGGGATTATTATATGATTAGAAGATATTTAACCCTAGCCAGTCGAATAAAAGAAGAATTAAGTGAAATTGAGAGACTTAAAATTCGAATAGTACAAGGATGGGCTTATATAGAAAAAAATAATGATGATTTCTATTTAGATAGTGTTGCCCTTAACTTACATGGTTTTTACTCTGCTTTAGAAAAAATCTTTGAGTTAATTGCTCAAGAGATAGATGGAAGTGTTCCCGAAGGAGCTTCCTGGCACCAGAATTTATTAGTGCAGATGAAAACTGAAATAAAAAAAATTAGACCGGCAGTAATTTCTAAAGATTCCTATCAACGACTTGCTGAATATAAAGGTTTTAGACATGTAGTTAGAAATGTATATACATTTAATTTGTCTATTAAAAGAATAAAACCCTTAGTTGAAGAAATAGATTTAGTTTTTAATCAAGTGAAAAGTGAAATACTTATATTTATTGAATTTATTGAAGAGGTTGGAAATGAAGAAGACTAATTTCTATAAATCTCTGAGTTGAAAGCTGAAAACTAACAAATAGCTTCTAGAGTATTGTATCTTACAAATAATTTATTTTTATAGTTCTTTTAATGTGAAAACTTGCACAAATAACATTTTCATGATATATTTATAGTTAAGTATAATAGAAAGAGGTTAGCAAATGAGGAAAAGAATTGGTGTAATAGCTATTGTTGTTGAAGAAAGAGGGAAAGTCACTGCTAAATTAAATAATATTCTAAGTGAATTTGGAGATATTATTCTCGGTAGAATGGGTGTTCCTTCTAAAGAGCATGGCTTATCCATTATTTCGATAATAGTTGAAGGCACATCAGATGATATTGGAGCTATGACTGGCCAGTTAGGTAATTTATCTGGTATTAGTATCAAATCCGCACTTACTTCAAAGTATATTGAGTGAATTAGTTCAATAAAGATGAACTAGCATCTTAAATTAAGTTGTATTATAAGGAATAGTTTCAGAATAAAGATAGTTTAGAATAAAGAAAAGATAGAATTAAGAACTACGATAAAAAAATTATATATCTGCGTGTTTGGGTTTAAACCTGTACATAAGGATTTATATATTTATAGCTTTCCTGAGTTAAGGGATTTTTTCCTGAAAACCTGGGGAGGGGATATTTTTATGCTTATTTTACTTAAGCTAACCCTGCCCTTTTTAGGTGGGGTTTTTATTTAGGATGAGAAACTGAAAAAGAATAATTTCCAAGAAAATAAAAAGGGAGAGATGAATATGTCTTTTAATTACTGGAAAGAAGAGTTTGGTGAAGATTATAGGACTGCAGTTTGTGATTATATAACAGACAAGAAAGTGGAAGAAATTTTGACAAAGGCAACTATAGCCAGTGAATCAGAGATCAGAGAGATTATTAATAAGGCTTTAAAATTAAAGGGATTAACAGTTTTAGAAGCAGCTAAATTACTAGAGGTCGAGGATGATAAACTAATAAATGAATACCTAGAGGCTGCAAAGGAGATTAAAGAAGGAATTTACGGAAAACGCTTGGTTGTTTTTGCTCCATTATATTTTGCTAATAGTTGTGTAAATAACTGCTTATACTGCGGTTTTCGACGGGATAATCAATCAATTAAAAGAAAAAAACTTACTGAAGGAGAAATTCGTCAGGAAGTAGCAGCACTTGAAAGGGAAGGACATAAAAGGCTACTAG
>JBDNGI010000519.1:0-2836 GCA_041689345.1 Halanaerobiales bacterium | reverse complement strand
CTTGACCCAAGTCGATTCGGTAATACTGGCCTCAACCTTGCGTTTAAGATAGAAGAGGGCAGTGCTCTCCCACTTAAAGAAGCCCTAAAGGATGACCTAAAGATCAGGCCCTGGGAGTTTTAGTGGCAGTTAGCTCTCGGATAAAACATTTTTTACATGCCTTTTTTTTAAGGATGTTTAGAAAATACCTTGCTGTTCAGACGGTTTCCACCAACTAATTTGTAGATGAACCATTTTTATTAAAATCCTCTATAATATTAAATAATAAACCCAATACATCTCTTTTATTATACTCTAAAATAGCTGTATTATTTATATTAAGACCATCTAAATGTGTGCTAAGACTAGTATCTATATTCCAGGTAATCACCCTATCAAATTCATTATTTTCCTCTGAAGAAAATGAATCTCGATCAAAATCTTGAAAATCATATAGATCAAAATTAGTACCCATAATTTTTAAATAATTACTTAATTCATTGATATTTTCTTGATCAAGATCATTATAAATCAAGATTAATTGCTCTTCTTTCATGTAATCTGTTAATAGTAATGAGACTATGCTTTTTTCTAAATTATCCCTCTCAGTTAGCTTTTGTTCTAGGGTAGATATACCGAGAGTGAGGCTTTTATTTTCTTTCTTCAAATTATTAATATCATTGCTTATATTCTTTATAATATGTCTTTGTTCATCAAGTAAACCCTCATGTCCAATTATACTTGATCCAATTAATATACCAAGTCCTAATGCAGCAAAAATAGCTGTAATTGTAAATATATGATAGCGAAAGTTAATAATCATCTTTGTTCCCCTTTTATCCTCACTGCCCTCATCTAATAAATTTCAGAGTAAGATAATAAATATAAAATTCGAGAACTCTGGTTTTAGAATTTAAAAAATAAACTCAATTTAAGGGCTAGCAATTGAAAAATTTGTTTAATTGGAGGGGAAAATAAAGTTATAAAAAACAAAGGAATAAAAATTGAAATAAAAACCTGTATCCAATATCGATAGTGTATTTTATTTTGATACAATTTACTTACTCCCTTGGCATCAATTAACTTATTTCCAAGCTTTAATCTTACTAATAATGTACTGGCCATTCCTTTTCTTCCTTTTTCCAGAAAATCTATCATATTAGAATGTGTACCAACTGCAGTGATTAATTCAGCACCCTTATCATAAGCTAATATCATAGCAATGTCTTCACTAGTACCTGGTGCAGGATATAATATATAATCTAGACCCAATTGCTTAACCCTTTCCAGGCCGGGTGCTTTCCCATTAGAATAGGCATGTACTATTATCTTTTTTGTTTTTCTTAAAGCGAAATCTGACACACTATCCATATCCCCAATAATAATATCAGGCTTATAGCCATATTCAAGACAGGCATCTGCCCCACCATCAACAGCAATAATAATGGGATTCATTTCACAGATATATGATTTAATTGCCTGTAGGTCATCCTTGTAATCCATACCTCTAACCACAATCAAAACATGTTTACCGTTAAAATCAATCCCAATATCAGGAGCAGTTAAATCTACTATTAAATTCTTCTCTTTACGTGCGAAATTTAGCGTATTATCAATAAATTTGGAAAGTTCCGACTCTATGTTTTCTCTTGAGTCCTTTATTTTTTTGTCTACCTCTCCTTTTAAAATTTCCCTACCCTGGGCGATTACTTGCCCATTTTTAATTATTTTTCCCTGATTAATAGAAATAGTATCCCCATTCTTCAACATTGAAGATATCATATCAATACCACCCTCAATATCTATTAAGGGAATTTGTGCCTTCAGAAGTAGAGAAGGACCGCAATTAGGATATTTCCCGCTTATAGACGGCGATAAATTAATGACTGCTTTAACATGTTTTTCTATAAGAGATTTACTAGCTACCTGATCTAAATCGAGATGGTCTATTATTGCTATTTGATTTGCTTTAATCTGTTTCACTAGATTTTTAGTTCTTTTATTTATAACTATTTTTCCCCTAATCATCTTTCTTCACCCTCCCGGGCTTTTTTTTATTATATGACTATATGGGGAAATACATACTGGAATATAATAGATATAAGCTATTCATTATTACAGTTCATTATTACAGTTGATTATTACAGCCTGAAGTCAAGATTACTAGACTCTTAACTTCGTTTAGGAAAATATTTATTTGGAATTAGCTAGCTCGTATTTCTAAACGTAACTTATCAGCTATCTTGGCAATAAATTGAGAATTAGTAGGTTTTCCACTATTTGCAGATACTGTATTACCAAAGTATTTATTTAAAGCAGTAATATTTCCTCTATCCCATGATACTTCTATGGCATGGCGGATAGCCCTTTCAACTCTACTTGCTGTAGTATTATATTTTTCAGCAACGGAAGGATATAATTCTTTTGTAACTGCACCTAAATATTCAATATCATTTATTACAAGCTCAATAGCTTCACGTATATAAATATAGCCCTTAATATGAGCTGGTACTCCTAAATGATGCATAACTTCAGTTATTCTGACAACTAACTCAACTGACTTTCTATTATTTTGGTTATTTGAAAACACATAACCACTGCTAGAACCTGTAGGTGGTTTCATCATTTGTCTAATTCTATCCACTAATTTATTAAGATCAAATGGCTTCATTATGTAATAATTAGCACCTAATTCAACTACTCTTTTAGTTACTTCCTCTTGACCAAATGCTGTTAAAATTATTGTTTTCACTTCATTAGATAAATTAGTCCTATTCATTTCCTCCATAACTCCAATACCATCTAGATGAGGCATAATTAAATCAAGAACAAGCACATCAGGATCCTTTTCCTTAAT
>JBDNGI010000518.1:0-3290 GCA_041689345.1 Halanaerobiales bacterium | reverse complement strand
TTCAATTAGGCCCTCTGTTAAAACAGCTCGCATACCAGTTTCCTCTACAGCCTTTGCAACTGTTTCCATTTGAAAATACATGTCCGTAAAAGTAGTAGTACCTGTACTAAGCATTTCTAAGATTGCAAGTTTACTTCCCCAGTATATTTCTTCTTTACTTAAATTGGCTTCAAAAGGCCAGATCTTATCATGCAGCCAGGTATGCAATGGTAAGTCATCTGCATAGCCCCTTAGAAGTGTCATACCTGCATGTGTATGGGTATTAATAAAGCCAGGTAATGCAATCTTGCCTTTTCCATCAATAATATAATCAAAATTATTTTCTTGTATAGAACTTAAACTAGGAGTAATATTATATATGGAATTATTTTTAATAATAATATTACCATTTTTTATTAGATTTTTATCTTTAACACCTGTATATATTTCATCTATATTCTTTATTAAAATATACATCTAAAAACACCTCTTTTATATAAAATTCTACAATATAGTCTATTATTCCTGCTGATATACCAAATTTATAATAATATCATCATAATTAAATTTTTCCATTCCTTGAATTTTGCTATTTATTAATTCCATCAAATGTTTTTCAATGTCTTTTCCCAATAGATCTAACTGCTTTATGGGATATGTTCCTGTTAGATGTGGTGCAAGTTCATCGATAGAAATCTTTAATGGATAGGTATTACTCAAGGCCTCATTTATTTCTAAAATTAAGTTATTGTCAATATATTTAAGATTTCCATTAATCTTATCTGTTTTAAATTCTAAAAATTTGTTTATAGAAGAATCTTCCTTATAACTAAGATAATTATCGAATAAAGATCTAAATCGATCATTTTGAATCTTTTCTATATATTCAACTATACCCTTTCTTAACATAGGTTTAATTTTATTCAATGAAGGTATAGTTAGTTTTTCACCAATATTAAATCTACAACTACATTTAACATGTTTATCAAGTAGTTCATCAAGATTTTTCTTATTACATTGTTCCGGGAAAAATGTTTCAATATACCTTTTTATTGGCTTTAGATTATATGCAACATTAATTACTTTAATATCTGATAATCTTTCTAAGGCATTATACTCTGGTAAATTATAGAGCTGTTGATAAAAGTCTTTCAACTTTTGGTGATATTTATTATGTTCTTCTTTATATGTTTTTTGATATCTTCTAATAAATATATCGATATCATTGTTAAAATCATTAAATACTTTTGGATTGGTTATTATTAGTTTTAATTCATTAATTTTTTTCAATAATGTGATCAAGCCAATTCTTAAATCTTCACACCCTCTTAATGGCAGGGATATGTTTTTAAAGTAGTTATATTTGTTAATTAAACTCTGATCCTTACGATTACGAATAAAGGATAGATTTTCATTTACTAATTTTAAATTTTCTATAAACATTTCTACATTACCATAGGTAGAAATTATCAATTTATGAAAACTATTTAAACCTTTATAAACCTCATTATCTAATCGATAAATATTTTGATCCAACAAAAAGTTAAATTTAAATAACTCAGTATTAATTTCTTTCATCTGATCATTTTCCTCTAAAACATAACATAAATTAAGATTCATTCTAATAGTTTGCTCAATTTCCTCTTTCATATTTGCTTTTATATTTACGATAATTTCCCATACAATTCTTTGATTTTCAATATTATTATCTTTTTCATTCATCATATAGCCAAATTCAGATAATATATCGATAAAATCACGCCAGACTTCTAATTTTAGCTTCATAAGAATTACCTCCCTATTTTAAGCTTATCAATATATTAGTTCTATATAAGCCATATTTTCCCTTTGTAGATAATGTATTACTTTGTCGGAAGTAATAATTTTTTTCCGAGTATATAAATCAAAAAAAGACAGCCAATAATAGCTGCCCTTATAATATGTAGATATATGCCTTTTTTTCCTTAAATATTACTTTTATTAGACAAACATTTAGCTGTTGTATAGATGTAATTAAATCCAGAAATAATATTTAGTGGTATGGCCAAATAAAATAAATATGTAGCAAAGGTCTTGAAATCCATTAATTGTAAAGCTATTGCTACATATAATATAAAGATAGAGGCCTTACCAATATAACTTGGATTTATAAAGTCAAAGCCCATTAAATAAGATATTGTAGAACTCAAAAAAATAAAGACTTCTCTAATTAAGATTATTATAGCTATATATCCCGGTATAATACTTTTAATGCTCAAAGCAATTAAAATACTTATAATGGTAAGTTTATCAGCAAAAGGATCAAGAATTCTACCTAATTTAGAGGTTAAATCATATTTGCGAGCAAAATAGCCATCAAAAAAATCAGTAATCCCTGATATAGAAAATAATATCCCCGCTAATAAATAGTTTGTCGCTATAAAAAAATAAATAAAAAAAGGAATCAAAATAATCCTTATAATTGATAATATATTAGGTAATAAATGCATTGAATCACATCCTACATCTCTTAGTTTTCTTTAAATTCTTTTTCTGATATAATATTTCCTCCATCTAATTGACTATCTATAATCTTATACCTTCTATCATAGTCAATTTTTAGGCTAATTTTATTGTAACATTTATTACAAATTACAACTTTTTTTAAACGATAATCTGCCTGATCGTTATCTTCATATATTTTTTGAATATCATAACTTTTTCTTACAAGTAGTTTTATTTTTTCTCCACACTTTTCATCTTCTAAATAAATATGTATTATATTACCCAGTCTTGTAGGCTGAAATATATCCTTTATAAAATCAAAAAAGCCCAATATCATATCCCCCTTAATAAAATTATAGTATATTAATATTATTATATCTTAAAGAGACAAGTTATTCAAGTTAACTCCAATCCATAAATATAAAAACAAGGATAGTGTATATTTCTAAACGCCCCATAAGCATACATCCTATTAATATCATTTTTACAGTATCAGGTAATGGTAAGTATGAATTTAATGGTCCAACTAATTCTAAACCAGGTCCTATATTACCAAGAGTGGAAGCCACAGCGGATATTGAGCTAATTATATCAATACCAAAATAGGTTAATCCTATAACTGCTGTTACAAATACTATTATATACAAAAAGAAAAATCCAAGAATGCTTGTAGATACTGATTCTGATATTACTATATTATCAATTTTAACTTTATTTATACCCCGTGGATGTAATAGTCTATATAATTCTTGCAAACCTTTTGTGAAAAGAATTTTAACCCTGACCATCTGTATCCCACAGGCAGTCGAACCAGCACTACCTCCAAT
>JBDNGI010000517.1:0-3235 GCA_041689345.1 Halanaerobiales bacterium | reverse complement strand
CACTCAAGCAATTAAAAGAAGAACTAATATCTTTACCAGAAAATGAAGAACTAAAAGCTAAGGAGCCAGACACTTTAGAAGTAATCCGTGCTTTAAGAAAAGACGGTCCTAGAAGAATTTGTTATAATTTTAATCAAGAAGATTATAGGAAACGACTACAGGGGGCTTTATTAGGACGCTTTGCTGGTTGTACCTTAGGGGCACCGGTTGAATTCTGGAGTATTGAAGCTATGAAAGATTGGGCTGATTACATTGGAGATGAATTTCCACCAACAAATTATTGGTCTGATATTAAAGCCCCAAATGAGAAAAGGTATGGTGTCAGTGAAAAGTTTAAATACACTAGTGGAGGTTTAAACGGGGTTCCAGTAGATGATGACATTACCTATACTATTCTTGGTCTGCTAATTATGGAGGATTATGGTGCAAATTTTTCCATAGAAGATGTAGGAGAAGCCTGGGTAAAATACTTGCCTTATGCCTGTACTGCAGAAGAGGTAGCCCTTAATAATTTGAAAGATGGTGTGTCGGCATTAGAAGCTGGAGAGAAGGATAATCCATTTGTCCAATGGATTGGTGCTGATATTAGATCTGATCCCTGGGGTTATTTAGCACCAGGATTACCAGAAAAAGCAGCAGAATTCGCTTATAGAGATGCTTATATCAGCCATCGTCGAAATGGTATTTATGGTGAGATGTTTTTTAGTGCTGTTATTGCTGGGGCTTTTGCTACAAATAGTGTTATTGAAGCACTTGAGATGGGACTAACTGAAATACCTGCAGAATGTTCTCTTGCTATAGATATTCGTTGGGCCCTTAGTATTGGAAAAGAGGTTAAAAATTATAATGAGGCAGTAAAAGCAGTAGAGGCTCGTTTTGATGATATGAGTGGTGTTCATACAAACTTAAATGCCTGTCTAACAATTTTTGGATTACTGATAGGAAAAGATGATTTTACTAAGGTGATAGGGGAAACAGTAGCTATGGGGTATGATAATGATTGTACTGCAGCTACTGCTGGAAGTATATTTGGAGCAGTAAATGGTATTGAAGCTATCCCAGAATACTGCTATAAAAACTTCGATAATTCAGTTCTTACTTATATTAAGGGGTATCCGCAACTTAGGATTGATGATCTTATAGATAGATTCACTAAACAGGCAGTTGAAATATTAGGCAATAACTAAAGTGATATGAAAACAGTATAATTGAAACTAGTCAACTACCCCACCCAAATCGTAGATTTGAATGAGGCTTGGTGTGCCTTGTAAATACAGGAAACAGTAGGTGTAAACTGCGACAATTTTTAGATAAAAGGTTTTAAAGAAAAATTATAACTGTAGTGGCATTTATAGAAAAAGTTAAGAAAACTCCATGAAGAAAAGGATTTTTGTGTCGTCGATTCATAGAATCTTTTATATTTCTATAGATTGACGACTTCCTATCAAGCTATATCTGATCTAAATCCTCAAACATATATACTGATAACCTTTATAAGTAATCTTATAAACGTAGAATTTTTGTAGAATATTAAGTATAAGAGAAAGCTATACTATAATGATAAATGTTTTTAAACTAGGCTGCACATGATAAAGATTTTAGATATCTTCAGAGAAAGGAATATTAGTGGAATTAAAAAATATTTTTTTGCAGGAGTTTCTTAATTAATCGTTGAAGAGTAATAGTAGAATCAATAAATATAACACAGTATATAAATGA
Organism: Halanaerobiales bacterium; assembly: GCA_041689345.1. Taxonomy (GTDB): domain Bacteria; phylum Bacillota; class Halanaerobiia; order Halanaerobiales; family DTU029; genus JBDNGI01. The sequence continues at coordinate 1,516 of JBDNGI010000517.1, read as the reverse complement.
GGGCAAAATTACTGAAAAGTAATGACGCAAAGCTATGAATCTAAGGTCTTGCATTAGACTATGATTGTTAGGCTGCAGGAGTGATAAAAATAATAAATATATCTCAAGGACTAACTAATTATGAAAGTAAAATTGATCATAACTTTGAATTAATTTTAAAGAATTTCCGCATTATACTAGCTCATACTGATTGTAATTTAAAATACACCTGGATATTTAATCCGATCCCTGATATGGATACACCTTCAAATAAACATTTAGGGTTGCGTGATGATGAAATAGATTCTTCAAATGGTTCTATACAATTAACGGAATTAAAACGGAAAGTACTTGAATCTGGAAAATGTCAGATGAAAGAAATATGGTTACCTGGTGGAGAAGAAATGCATATTTTCAAGGTACAGGCAGAACCATTGAGAAATAATCAAAAAGAAATAATTGGTGTTATGACTGCTGGATTGGACATTACTGAATATAAAAAGGTACAGGCTGATCTAATACATAATTATAAACTTTCTGCTGTTGGTGAGTTAGCAGCTGGTCTTATCCATGAATTTAAAAATATCCTGGCAATTATAATGGGTAATATACAGGTTTTAATAATGAAAAAGCAAAAATTAAATTTAGAAAATGAAGTGATGTCAAAGTTACAAGTAGTTAAAGAACAAAGTATTAAGGCAAATGGAATGCTTTCAAGTATTTTGACAATAAGTAGGAGTCAAAGACCTAGTAGGCAGAAGTTAAATATTCTTAAAATCATAGATAATATCATTGAATTACAGAAAATTCATTTAGGATCAGAAAGTATAGAGGTGATAAGGGATTATGCTGATATACCAGAAGTATATATAGATCCAAATCAATTAGAAGAGGTTTTTTTAAATATTATTATTAATGCTAGGCATGCTTTAAGAGATAGTGGTAAAGGTATAATTAGTGTGAAGGTAAAGCAAGAGGGAAATTTTATTGAGATTAAATTAAGAGATAACGGGTCTGGTATGGATCAGCAGACTCAAAAAAATATATTTAAGGAATTTTTTACAACAAAATCTTCTAATAATAATGATGGTATAGAAGGTACTGGATTAGGATTATCTTTAACAAAAAGAATTATCGGAAGTCATAATGGAACTATCTCTGTGGAAAGTAGTAAAGGTAAAGGCACCTTATTTATAATTAAATTACCGATTTAAAATTAATAGATAGTCAAGGACTAAGTGTTTATAAACTTGGTGGTGATGATTTTTATTGTTTTTTTGAAAGAAAGGGGTAAGGGTTAAAATTTTTTTTATCTTTTTCTTATTAAATACTAAAGCTTGAAGGGCTTAGTATTTTTTGTAAAATATAGTAATAATTATCAAGATTATTGACATTAATCTCACTTTTCGATGTTTATTAATTAAAGATTTTAATTAATTACTTTTACTTTTTAAAATGTTATTTTTGTCATAAAACAGTTATCTCTTTTCTTTGGATTGAAGCAACATATTAAAATCCCCCCTTTTTTGGAATTTTT
>JBDNGI010000516.1:0-2030 GCA_041689345.1 Halanaerobiales bacterium | reverse complement strand
ATTACCCCTTTTTCATTATCCTTAACCTGTTGATAGTATTCCTCACCTTCTACAGAAACACAATCTTTTAATTCCTCTATCGAAAATCTTTCTAATAGCATAACTTCAGCAATCATCATACCTAAATTATAATAAACATTTTCAAGTATTTTCTCACATTGAGCTGCAGGATATTCAGGGAATGCCTTTTTGAGATTTTTTCTAACAATTTTATTCCTAGCTTTAGCTAGATGGTAAAAAATTCTACCTAAAGTAAGACCGATTTTTTTACAAAGACTTAAAGGTAAGATTCTAAGAATCTTTAAAAATATAAGAACAATTATATAAACTAAAAAGTCTTTCATCATAAAACACCTTAATAAATCCCCTTAATATAAAAATAAATTATATATTACATATATAAGTATTAAAAAAATTAAAATATACTGATAAAAATTTAACAATAAAAACCATTTTTTAGAATATTTTAGCCCTAAGTAAATCTTGAAAATTTAACATGCCTATAGGTTTTCCCTCTATAACAACAGGTAAATCGCTAATTTCCTTTTCTTCCATTAAATTAAGGGCCTCTGTAGCAAGTTTATCTGGAGTAATACTACTTGGACTTTGGATCATGACTTCACTAACAGGCTTTGAAAGGAAATCAACTGACCTCTCTAATAATCTCCTAATATCCCCATCAGTAATTATACCTACCAGAATTCCTTGATTATCTATAATAGAAGTCGAGCCCATCCTGGAATGTGTCATAGTAAATAAGGCTTCCTTAACACTCGTCTGCTGCTTAACAACAGGATTTTCATTTCGTACTTCTAATACATCACTTACTTTGGTCAATAGTTTACGTCCTAAATTCCCACCAGGATGGTATAAAGCAAAGTCTTCTGTTGTAAAGCCTTTCAAATTAGACAATGTTAGAGCCATGGCATCACCAAGGGCCATAATAGCAGTAGTACTAGCAGTTGGTGCCAGACCGTGTGGACAGGCCTCTTCTTCAACACCAGCAAACACATTAAGGTCAGCATATTGAGCCAGTGCCGATGACTTATTTCCTGTAAAGGCTACTATATGGGCACCAATTCTCTTAATAGAAGGTATCAAGTTTAATACTTCATCTGTCTCACCACTATTAGAAATGGCCACAAAAACATCACCTTTCGTGATCATTCCTAAATCACCATGGAGTGCCTCACCTGCATGGACAAAAAAGGCTGGTGTTCCTGTACTGGAAAAAGTAGCAGCCATCTTTCGACCAATAAGACCAGATTTACCAACACCACTAAAAATCACTCTACCGTTTCCTGCAATAATCATTTTAACAACAGAAACAAAATCATCATTTATACTGTTTTTCAAACTTAAAATTGATTCTGCTTCTATATCTAAAACCCTTTTAGCTTCATTTATACATTTCTCAGTTATATCAGCTTTAGGAGTTATATTTTTACTCATTATACCTACCTCCCCTTAACAACAGCATCAATAGCTAAAATTTCTTTTAATATATCCTCTAATTTATCTAAATAAAGCATGTTTGGTCCATCGCTTAGCGCTTCTTCCGGATTATCATGTACTTCCATGAAGACAGCGTCTACACCAACACCTACAGCTGCCCTGGTTAGATAAGGTACATACTCCCTATCTCCTCCAGAAGTCTCTCCCTGAGCCCCTGGCCGCTGAACACTGTGTGTTGCATCAAAGACTACTGGATACCCTGAATTTCTCATAATAGGTAGAGAACTCATATCAACCACCAAATTATTATATCCAAAACTGGCTCCTCTTTCTGTTAATAATACTTTTTCATTTCCAGTACTAACTAGCTTATCTACAACCTTCTCCATATCCCATGGTGCTAAAAACTGCCCCTTTTTAACGTTAACCACTAACCCAGTCTTAGCTGCGGCTACTAGAAGATCCGTCTGGCGGCACAAAAAAGCAGGTATCTGTAAAACATCTACGAACTCAGCTGCCGCTTCTGCTTGCTCAGGCTGGTGAACATCAGTAAGTACTGGAACATTAAGCTCTTT
>JBDNGI010000515.1:0-1955 GCA_041689345.1 Halanaerobiales bacterium | reverse complement strand
CAACCCATGGTCAGGGGTATGACTAAGAGCAGATATGCTTTAGTTTATAATGGAGAGTTGTATAATACAGAAGATATTAGATTAACGCTTGCCGATAAGGGCTATAATTTTAAGGGGCATTCTGATACAGAGGTATTACTCCTTTCTTATATTGAATGGGGAGAGAAATGTGTAGATTACCTAAATGGTATATTTGTTTTTGCAATTTGGGATGAAAGGCATGAAAAACTATTTATGACCAGAGATAGGATTGGTGTAAAACCACTTTTTTATTCTGAAACAGCTTCTGGTTTAGTTTTTGCTTCTGAAATTAAGTCATTATTATCTCATCCTGACATTAAACCTATAATTGATAGGGAAGGGCTATCGGAAATTCTATCAATTGCTCCTGGTAGAACACCAGGTCATGGTGTTCTTAAGGATGTTAAAGAGTTAAAGCTCGGATATAAATTAATTTATAGTCGTAATGGTATTTGTAAAAAACAGTACTGGGAACTTGTTAGTGAGTATCACCAGGATTCTATAGAAGAAACTATTGAACGTGTTAGATATCTTTTTACAGACACTGTAAGTCGTCAGCTGATATCTGATGTACCAATATGTACTTTGTTATCAGGAGGTCTGGACTCAAGTGCTATTAGTGCTGTAGCTAGCAATGAGTTGAAAAAAAGTGCTTATGGTGATTTACATACATATTCTGTAGATTATGAAGATAATGATAAATATTTTGAAGCAAATAGTTTTCAGCCTGATGCGGACGAATTAGACCTGTTTTCATCTGATATTGTAAAGAAGATTAAACCGGAAGATTACTTAAGACAGCAATATAATGAGGCATTAGACGAAGTGCCGAGACTTGATGGTGAAAAAGGTCTGGAAAAACGTATGAGAGAATTATTCTACTTGAATCTAACTCGTTGGATGCCTACTCTTCTGGATAGGAAAGATAGGATGAGTATGTATACTGGGCTGGAGATAAGGGTACCATTCTGTGATCATAGATTGGTTGAATATGTCTGGAATATACCCTGGGAGATGAAAAACTATAAAGGAATGCGTAAAGGAATTTTACGAGAAGCCTTAAAAGGTATTTTGACAGAAAAAGTACGAAAAAGACCGAAGAATCCGTATCCTAAAACCTTTAGTCCTCTCTATTATGACACAGTACGGAATAAAATTTTAGATATAATTAACAATCCTGATTCACCAATACTTTATTTGATTAATAGGAAAAAGATTATTGAATTAAGTAGATATGATGGGGATTTTGACCTGCCCTGGTTCGGCCAGTTGATGAGACTACCACAACTTTTTGCTCATCTCATTCAACTTGATAAATGGCTAAGGGAGTACGATGTTCAGATAGAATTGAACTAAGAAAATAAGTGCCAGTTTCGAAATAAATACAACTAATCTTTAGTTGTAGATCTGGCTAAACCTCCATTTGAATTAAATCTTTATAATAAGAATCTGAAAAACCGGTGAGATTAGATAAGATTCCCACCGGTTTTTGTTATCTCAAAATTTCATCTATGATTTATTTAAATCCTTAACTACTTTAGCATTAGGTGTAGCATAAATAGTTTGGTAGTCTTCATAATAGACAAGACCTGGTTTTGCTCCAGAGGGTTTTTTTACATTTTTAACTTCAGTGTAATCTATAGGTACATTCTCTGACATTCTTCCTTTGCTGTAATAAGCTGCTAATATTGCTGCTTCATTAATAGTCTCATCAGGGATATCGTCTCGTGTATGATTACGAATTATTACATGTGAACCAGCTAGGTCTTTAACATGTAACCAGAGATCTTGACTATTGGCTATCCTTTTTGTTAAATAGTCATTTTGTTGATTATTTCTGCCAACCAATATATCATAACCCTTTGATGATTTAAATTTTTGTGGAGGAAGGGGTTTGTTATTTTTACCACCTTTATTTTTCTTTTTCTTTTTCT
>JBDNGI010000514.1:0-1948 GCA_041689345.1 Halanaerobiales bacterium | reverse complement strand
TATTATCAAATAATCATCTTCATGTTCACCTCTACGTATAAAACTTATTATACTTTGATCATTATTATTCGCATCTATCCAGGAAAAACCCTCTTGCTGATGGTCATTATACCATAAAGCAGCTTCTTTCAAATAAAAACTGTTAAGTTCCTTTGTATATTTCATGGTCTTAATATGCATCTCATAATCCAATAGTTCCCAATCAAGATCATCTAAATCCTTCCACTCATCAAATTGTCCAAACTCACTACCCATAAAAAGAAGCTTTTTACCTGGATGTGTCATCATAAAAGCTAAGAACAGTCGTAGATTTGCAAATTTCTGCCAGTAGTCACCAGGCATTTTGTTTAACAGGGATTTCTTTCCATAGACAACCTCATCATGGGATATTGGCAAAATAAAATTCTCTGAAAAGGCATAGAACATAGAGAAAGTAATTAAATTATGATGCCATTTGCGGTGAACAGGATCCATTTCCATGTATTTTAACATATCGTTCATCCAACCCATATTCCACTTATAATTAAATCCAAGTCCACCTAAATAGGTCGGTGAACTAACCATTGGCCAGGCTGAAGATTCCTCAGCTATCATTAATATACCAGAAAAATGCTCAAAAACAGCCTTATTCATCTTCTTTATAAATTCTATGGACTCTATATTCTCTTTACCACCATGTTCGTTTCTGAGCGACTGATCTTTTTTGCCAAAATTAAGATATAACATACTAGCAACTGCATCCACCCTGATACCATCTAAGTGATATTCATCAAACCAGAAAAACAAATTAGAGATAAGGAAACTTTGAACCTCACAACGACCATAATCAAAAGTTAAAGTACCCCATTTCTCTTTCTCTGCTTTACGTGAGTCTTGATATTCATACAAGGTTGTACCATCAAATAGTCTTAATCCCTGTTCATCTTTACAAAAATGCCCTGGAACCCAATCCAATATTACAGCAATACCATTTTGATGACAGCAATCAACAAAGTATTTAAAATCATCAGGATTACCATAGCGACTAGTTACAGAATAATAACCAGTCAATTGATAACCCCAGGAACGATCAAAGGGATGCTCATTTATAGGCATTAACTCTATATGTGTATAACCCATCTCTTTAACATATGCTATTAATTCATCGGCCAACTCAGAATAAGTATATAGAGAACCATCTTCATGTTGTTTCCATGTACCAAGATGTACTTCATAGATTGATATTGGCTGTTTGTATTGATCATGTTCGGACTTCTCCTGTTGCCATTGCTTATCTTGCCAGGTATAATTATCTAAAGGATAGATTACAGAAGCAGTACCAGGTCGTAATTCTGAATACAAGGCATAGGGATCGGCTTTTAAAATAAGGTGACCATTTGCATTTAAAATCTCATATTTATAATTATCACCTGCTTTAAAACCAGTAATGAAAGTAACCCAGATTCCCTCGTTATTTATTTTTTTCATTCTATTCTTTCTTCCATCCCAGTCATTAAAATCACCAACAACTGAAATTGACTGAGCATTAGGAGCCCATACAGCAAATCTAACACCTTTTTTCCCGTCTATCTCCATTATATGTGCTCCAAGCATTTTATAACTGTAAAATAAATTACCTTGATGAAATAAATATAGTTGGTCATTATCGGGTATTATTTTATTATCTATATCAGATAAAGACATAGTTCCACCCCCATTTTAACTTGTATCTTAGTAACATACTAATACCCCAGTGCCTGATCTTTAGGGCTTCTAAAAGTGGGGTAAATACCCTAAAGTTAAAAATTTCTCTTTAAACTTCCTTAACATAATATATTCAGTAAAAAATAGATTATGGCTCTTGCGCAAAGACGGGTATTTTTGACCTATTTAGATATTTCGACATTATTAAAAGTCTGTACTATGGAATATGGATAAAATATATATTCACAATATACCACTTTTTAAG
>JBDNGI010000513.1:0-5040 GCA_041689345.1 Halanaerobiales bacterium | reverse complement strand
GCTGCTAGTTTTGTTATAACTTTTGCGGCTTCAGCCCTAGATGTGGTATCTGTAGGATTAAAGTAACCATTTTGATCTCCATTAATTAAATTTATCTCTTGAGCAATTTTAATATGATTTAGAGCCCAATGGTTTTCTGGAACATCATCAAATGATTTATGATTGTCTAATTTGATGGTAACTTCATTACTGGTTATTCCTAAGGATCTAATCATAATTGTAACCATTTCCGCTCTCGTAATAGAGTTATTAGGTCTAAAAGTCTTATCAGGATAACCATTGATGATATCTTCATTAACTAGTGAATTAATCATATTATAACCAGGATACCCTTTTATATCCTCAAAACGGTTATTATTATCAGGTACTAGGTTTAATTGTTTAGCTAGGGCAACTGCAAATCCCCCCCTAGTAATAGATTGTTCTGGTTTGAATTGTCCACCAGTATAAGTTTCCATGACTTCATTATTCACTAAGCTAAGTATATAATCTTGAGCCCAGTGGTTACTTATATCTGTTGGTTCTACAGCATATGCTGAAATAGAAACTAATATTAAAGACAAGAACACTATCAATAAAGACTGTTTTGTTTTATTAATCATATATATCCCCTTTCATTTATAATGTATAGTTAAGTTTCCAAGATAATATCTGTTTCGACTTTGAAGTTTAATTATAGAATATTAATTGGAATAATTTTAAACTATTTACAAATATAATTCTTATATACAAATAATATCATAAGAGGAGATAAATTTCTATATGTTAAGACAAGTAATATATGGAAAATAAGAGTCAAGGTAAGGGAAGAGAAGGGTTTTAAAAAACCCTCTTCTGGGAGGTGAGTCCAGTAAAGAGGGTTGTATAGAGGTAAGAAATATTTATATTTATTATGTTAAAATCTATATAAAGCCGCCTCCTTAAAGGCGGCATTAAGAGGAAAAACAGAAATTTTATAAGGACATAGTAAATCTATCGAATATAAATAATCTCTAACTCTGTAAATTATATTACCATATGAATATTAAAATAAAATTGGAAATAGATTAGAATATGATTAAAAATATCTTGTAATTTTCAAGATATGTGCTATAATAAAAACGAACACGTGTACTAAAAATTCTTTGTTTTAAATGAGGTGAAGATAAATGGATACTTTTTATACAGGTATTGGAAGCAGAAAGATACCACAGGACATTGCGGATATAATTGAAGAACTGGGTTATTGTCTGGCTGGTAAGGGATTTTCACTAAGGAGTGGGGCATCTTTAGGTGCAGATACCGCTTTTGAATTAGGGGCTATTAGAGGAAAAGGCCGATTTGAAATATATTTACCCTGGGAAGGTTTTGGGAAGAGAAAAGGTAAAGGTTATTACAATGCAGAGAAGATGGTTAATTACTCAAGGGCTTGTAAAATCGCCTTAAAGTATCACCCTGATTTTAGTAATTTATCTATTAATGCAAAAAAGTTAATTGTTAGGGATACATATCAGGTTCTGGGTTATGATTTAAATACACCATCCAACTTTATTATATGCTGGACATCTGATGCCTGTATTAGTTCTGAACAAAGAACTGAGAAGACCGGAGGTACAGGACAGGCTATTTCAATAGCTGCTGATCTAGGAATCCCAATATATAACTTAAGGATTCAAAGTCACCGGGAAAAAGTTGTTGATTGGTTAAGTACTTGCAAGTGATTTAGTCTATGCTTTGAGGAACGTCAATAATTACCACCTTAAAATAGAGTCTTTTTGTAGTAATTGTTTTAAAATCGGGCAATAGTAATACTGTAGTCATAATAATTTATATTATATCGAGGTGGTAAAAATGGAAGAATCAGAAAAAGCGATAACTTATGCCCTTGCTGGTGAGATTTTTAGTAAACTCAAAGATAGTGAATATGGCGAAATTCCATATAGAGGGCATAGGGTTCTCTTTGAATCAAGAACACGAAGTGAGGATCAAAACCCTAGAGAAGCAACAATAGAAGTAGTAGATCAAGAAGGTTATCGTGTTGAATTATATAATCTAGAATTTGAAAACTAAATATAAGGAGGAGATATAGTGACACAGCAATCACATGTCCACTGTACAGTAGATAATTGTAATTGGTGGGCACAGCCAAATTTATGTGTAGCAGAAAAAATATTAGTAGTAAGTGATGATTTTGCAAAAGAATTATCCAGTGAGATGGATGTAGAGCAGACCAATCAAATAATTAGTGAAAGGGGGTTATCTCCAGTAAGTGAATGTTATGAAAGTGCTTGCAAGACGTTTGTTCCTCGGGATAAATATATGCGGGGAGACGGAAATAAGTAGGAAAGATAGCCTAAGTCAGAGCTAGTAATAGTTCTGGCTTTTTTTCGATTGAACAATCTTTTGTTAATTATTAGACTTATGGCTTATGAGAATTGATTTAATTAATTTAGATAAAGAATATATATTTGGGAATAATAAAAATAGAGGTGAATTATATGAGAACAATATGGAAAGGTGCTATTAGTTTTGGTTTAGTTAATGTTCCAATTAGATTATCTACAGCTACCAGTAAAAAAAAATGTTAGTTTTAGGATGATTCATGATAAGTGTAAAACCCCTGTAAACATGGTTAGACATTGTTCTGTCTGTGATGTTGATGTAGAATATAGTGAATTGGTAAAGGGTTATGAATATGAAGAAAATAAATTTGTTGTCTTAAAAGATGAAGATTTTGACAATATACCTATTAAATCTACAAAAACTATTGATATTGTAGATTTTGTGAAATTAGAAGAAATTGATCCTGTATATTATATTAAGACATATTACCTTAGTCCTGCTGAAGGTGGGGAAAAACCCTATTTATTACTAAAAAAAGCCCTTGATGAGACAAAAAAGGTGGCTATAAGTAAAATAACAATTCGTAGTAAAGAAAGTTTGGCTGTTGTTAGGGTTATGAATAATACATTAGCACTGGAGACTATGTATTTTGCTGATGAAGTTAAGTCTGCTGCTGAGTTAAATATTGAATTAATGGAAGACAAATTAGAATTAAATGAAAAAGAAGAGAAATTAGCTATAGAAATAGTTAATAACCTGACAGCAGAGTTTACGCCTGAAAAATATGATGATCAATATCGTGAGGAGTTAATGAAGATAATTAGAGATAAAATTGAAGGTAAAGAGATTGAAATACCAGAACTTGCTGCTCCTGAAAATAAGGTTTTAGATCTAATGGAACGTCTAAAAGCAAGTGTTGAAGCCAGTGAAAAAAAGGCTGCAAATCAGAAAAAAGTTAGAAAAACCAAGAAAACTGGATAAATATACTAGATTCTTATTAAGTAATGTGGTAGTTCCTGTTTATTATCAAATATATCAGACCAGAGGTCACCTTTATTACTGAGTCTTTGGAAAATATTATCTATAGTAAAATCAGTTGGTTTTATGTTTTGATATAGTTCATCCCAATTTAATGGAGTTGATACAGTAGCAGTATTTGTAGGACGTAATGAATATGGTACAGGGAGGGTTTTACCCCGGCCATTTTGTCGATAATCAATATATACCTTGCCCTCTCTTCCTTTTTTTCTCCATTCTACAGTAGAAAGTTTAGGGTTTAATTTTATTACCATAGCGGCTATAGAATTTAAAAAGTTTTTTATATGATTATATGTATATCTTTCTTTTACAGGAATATATATATGTAGTCCTGATTTCCCTGAGGTCTTAAGATATGCCTTGATTGTCAGTTCATCCATTATTGTTTTTATGAGTATTGCTACTGAAATTACATCTTGAAAAGATGAATTCTTACCTGGGTCAAGGTCAAAAACGGCAAAGCTAGGTTTTTCTAGATTGGCAGTAGTTGAAAACCAACTGTGGAGTTCAATAGACGCACTATTAGCTACCCAGATAAGGTCTGATAGTTTATTTGCCACAACCCAATTAATAGCTTCCCTACGGTGCTTAGAATAGATTGGAGCATTACTGAGCCAATGGGGGGCATGTTCAGGAATGTTTTTTTGAAAGAAATATTTCCCATTTATACCATCTGGATAAATTTTTAAGGATAATGGGCGATCCTTTAAAAATTTATCAATATAGGGATATATCTCTGCATAATAATTTATTAAGTCGCCTTTTGTATATCCTTGTTCAGGCCAAAATATTTTTTCTAGATTACTAAGCTTAACTTTAAATTCGTCAATAACTAAAGATGTCAATCGCTTTCCTCCTATTCATAAAACTCGATATTAATCCAGTCTTCCTTTATATCAAAGTATGTAAAGAGACAGCATGAAATTTCACATGGAATCATCATATAAAATTTTAACTGCAAATCCATGCCTGAATGTGTTATGTCTGCTTAATTCTGTATATCTTACTTTAGCTTTTATTACTGGTTTAACCCAATACATCTTACTATTTCCAGATATATCTTTAAAAGGGCAAATCTCTCTAAAGATATTTGGAAAAAATCTAAACAAGGCTTCGTTCATTTCTTGACTTAGTGATAGTTTTACTTTTCCCATATAGAATAATTGATTATTTTCAAACATTCCTACAGCAAGACTACTTCCATCTTTACTATATCCCCCTATATATGTATTAATATATTTCCAGCATTTAATTTTATACCAGTATTTACTCCTTTTAAACTCATAGGGAGACTCTATTTTTTTGGCTACTATGCCCTCTAATTGTTCTTTATCTGCTTTTTCATATAGTTCTTTGCCATTAGCTAATATATAAGGTGAAATAAGAATAGATTTGTTTTTCGCTATAATTCCATCTAGGATTTGTTTTCTTTTAATTAATGGCTGAGAATAAATATCCTTATTATTATAAGCTAATAAATCCCATAATATTAAAGTGACTGGATTTTTGATCTTAGATTTGTTTTTAGTCCTTAAACGGCCTTGTAGTTTTGAAAAAACTGGTTTTCCTGTATTATCTAGAAAACATATTTCACCATCAATTATAGCATTCTCTGTTTTAATATATTTATATATATTTGCTAGTTCAGGGAAATAATTACTCAAATCATTTTTATTCCTG
>JBDNGI010000512.1:0-4058 GCA_041689345.1 Halanaerobiales bacterium | reverse complement strand
CAGGACTACATCCCTCTTCCCCATAAGAGGAAAAAGCACGCTGGACAAGATAGTATATCTCATCAGCATCACCTTTTTGTGCAACTCTTATATTAAAGCTATCTTTTTTTTTAGCTAAACACATTATTAAGTATTCTCCTTTAATAATCTAATTTTCCCTTTTTACCTGATTACTAACCTGTGTTGGTAATCCCCAAAGCTTAATAAAGCCTTCTGCTGATTTATGATCAAAGGAATCTGCTTTATCATAAGTAGCCAAATCATACTGATACAAGGAATATGCCGACTTTCTACCAACAATATTACAATTCCCTTTGTATAATTTAACTTTAATTTCACCAGAAACATTTTTTTGAGTCTCATCAATAAAGGCATCAAAAGCATTTCTTAATGGAGAATACCAGAGACCATTATATAATAATGTAGAATACTTTTCACTTATTAAGTATTTATAATGAAGTGTTTCCCTATCTAGTGTCATATCTTCAAGGTGTTGATGTGCTTTAATCAGAATCTCTGCAGCAGGGGCTTCATAAATCTCCCTTGATTTGATACCTACTAACCTATTCTCAACCATATCTATTCTACCAACACCATGTTTTGAGCCAATTTTGTTTAATTTTTCTACAAGCTCAACAGGTGCAAAATCTTCATTGTTAATCTTAACAGGAATACCTTTATCAAAGCTTATTGTTAAATATTCAGCCTCATCAGGTGCCTCTTCAGGAGATGTTGTCCATAGATATGCATCCTCAGGGGCTTCATTCCATGGATCTTCTAATACACCACATTCTATTGCAATACCCCATAAATTACTATCAAGACTGTAAGGGTTATCCTTTGTCGCCTTTATAGGAATATTATTTGCTTTAGCATAATCAATCTCTTCATTCCTGGTCTTAAATTCCCAAAATCTAAGTGGTGCAATTATTTCTAATTCAGGATCAAGTGCCCGAAAAGAAACATCGAATCTTACCTGATCATTACCTTTACCAGTACAACCATGTGCAACTGCATCTGCTCCGTTCTCATGAGCAAGTTCTACCATTCTTTTAGTAATTAAAGGACGAGAAAAAGCTGTAGCAAGAGGATACTTACCTTCATAGAGCACACCAGCTTTTAATCCTTTAAAGACATAATTACTAATAAACTCCTCTTTTAAATCATCGATATATACTTTACTTGCACCAGTTTGGTAACCTTTCTCTTCAATAAGATCCCAACTCTCTACACCCTCCTGACCTACATTAGCACAATAAGCAATTACTTCTGCCCCATATTTCTCCTTTAACCACTTAATTGCTATCGATGTGTCTAAACCACCAGAATAAGCTAAAACGATTTTATTAATTTCTTTCATAATCTTTATTTCCTCCTCTAAAATTTATTGATTCTTATGCTATTTAGTATGGAACCATACTATTCATCATATACTAAATTCCCTTTAATAACTAGTAAAAAAATTTATTAGTATTAAAATATAAATTTATATTTAATCATTTCTTGTTTATAATTATACATAAATTTTATTAATTATGCAAGTAAGTCTTGAACATTCTTTAATTTAAAATATTCTGTATTTTATAACATTGTGAAGCACTATAATTTATACTCACTAATAAGAATCATCATCTTCAATTATTTGAAAAGATATTTATTATTATAATTCAAACAATGATAATATAATTCCTGCAATATATTTTTTACTTCACAATAAATATAAACCCTTTTTTATAGTTTATTAAATCCACAAAAAAGGGCTCACTTATTTTATTTACAAGGGAATACTCTATATATTACTTCTACTGCAATTTATTTTCTCCCATCAAATATTTGTCTACCACACGAGCTACTCCTCTGCCTTCATTAATAGCCCAGACTACAAGACTCTGGCCTCTACGCATATCGCCCGCTGCAAAAACACCTTCAATATTAGTAGTAAAGTTACCATATTCAGCACTAATATTTGATCTTTGATCCTGTTCTATTCCCATTTCCTTAATCATTGTTTCCTCTGGTCCTAAAAATCCCATTGCAAGTAAGACTAACTCTGCAGGCCAAACCTGCTCGGTTCCAGGAATCTCTACAGGAAAGAAACGACCCTTCTCATCATTATCCCATTTTACTTTAACTGTATGAATCTCATTTAAATTACCATCTTCATCTCCAATAAATTCCTTGGTCATAATTAGGTATTCTCTAGGGTCTTTACCATATAACTCTATAGATTCTTCTTGACCATAATCAACTTTTATGGTTTTTGGCCATTCAGGCCAGGGATTATTTGCTGATCTTTCTTCTGGTGGTTTTGGTAATATCTCGAATTGAGTAACGCTTTTACAACCCTGTCTAATTGATGTACCAACACAATCTGTCCCTGTATCACCACCACCAATAACTATTACATTTTTACCTTCAGCTGAAATGAAATTCCCATCATCATGCTTTGAGTCTAGTAGACTTTTTGTATTTGATTTCAAAAAGTCCATAGCAAAATGTACTCCTTCTAATTGTCGACCAGGTACAGGTAGATCTCTCGCCTTTGTCGCCCCACCACAAAGAACAACAGCATCATACTCTTCCTCTAGTTTACTTAATGGGATATCAATCCCAATCTCAGTATTTGTAATAAATTCTATCTTTTCTTCTTGCATTATATCGATTCTACGTTTAACAACTTTTTCTTTATCTAGTTTCATATTTGGAATACCATATACCAAAAGGCCACCAACTCTATCAGCTCTCTCATAAACTGTAACATGGTGTCCGGCTTTATTTAACTGATCTGCACAAGCTAAACCAGACGGACCTGAACCTACAACTGCAATTTTCTTATCAGTTCTAGTTTTAGGTGGTTCTGCCTTTATACAACCCTCAGCAAAAGCCTTTTTAATAATCAAATATTCATTTGTTTTTATTGTAACAGCAGGTTCATTTAACCCAAGTGTACAGGATCCTTCACAGGGAGCTGGACAAACCCTTCCTGTAAATTCAGGAAAGTTATTGGTTTTAAGCAATCTTTTTATAGCTTCTTTCCACAACCCTCTATAAACTAAGTCATTCCACTCTGGTATTAAATTGTTAATAGGACAACCTGATACCATTCCTTCTAAGATTATTCCAGTATGACAAAAGGGAATACCGCATTCCATACAACGGGCACCCTGTATTTTAGATGATTCTTCACTAAATGGGAGTTTGAATTCATCCCAATTATTTATTCTATCCTTTGGTGATAGTTCCTGAGGAACTTCTCGTTTATATTCCATAAATCCTGTTGGCTTTCCCATAATTATTCTCCTCCCGATTTAGTCTCCAGAATTAAAGGGTATATAAATTATATACAGTTAATCTCCTTTAAATACAGAATCCTAATTTCTGTCATTCAATATCCTATGAGTATTGCTAAATATACACTAAGTTAAGAGCTACCGTTGAGTGAAGGGATTTTTAATCCCCTGTCTTAATACTTTTCTACCAGACCCATCAATAGAAGTAATACTAAGTACTAATTACCACTAATACGGGCTAGATCATTGTTGTTTTCTTCAAAAGCAGACATTAAAGCCTTATCATTACTAAGACCATCGTTTTGGTAACGCTCGATAGCATCTATCATTCTCTTATAATCCCTAGGCATTACTCTTGCAAATTTACTTTTATAGGCCTTCCAATTATTTAATATTTTTCTTGCATACTTACTTCCAGTATAATCAATGTGCTTATTAATCATTTCTTTAATTTCCTTAATCTCTTCTAAACTTTCAATTGGATCTATATCGACCATAGTTTGATTACATTTATCAGAAAAGTCTCCTTTAAAATCGAGTACATATGCCACTCCACCAGACATGCCAGCAGCAAAGTTACGGCCAGTATCACCCAATACAACGACACGTCCACCTGTCATATACTCACAGCCGTTGTCTCCAACACCTTCAACTACTGCGTGTACACCACTATTTCTTACACAGAATCTTTCTCCAGCCACTCCTTGTATATATGCCTCTCCAGAAGTTCCACCAAAGAAAGCAACATTACCAATTATGCTATTTTCT
>JBDNGI010000511.1:0-5316 GCA_041689345.1 Halanaerobiales bacterium | reverse complement strand
ATATTGAAATATCAATTGATCTCCTTGATTACATAATTACAGGAATTATAATATCACGCGGTGCTAATGCAGTACATGATATAACAAATGCCTTTAACAATAACAAATTATCATAATGCTTATGAACTAGATCTTTAATTTCAGACAGATTTTTACTATACTTCACAACTTAAATTATCTTTAATTTTAATCTGTATGAATACCCAATTCTTTTAATTGTTTTTCAGATACTTGAGATGGGGCATTAGTTAAAGGAGATGTGGCCTTTTGCGTTTTTGGAAAGGCTATTACATCCCTAATAGAGTCCGTTCCCCCAAGAATCATTATTATTCTATCCAAACCAAAAGCGATACCACCATGAGGAGGTGTACCATACTCAAAAGCCTCCAGTAAATAACCAAACTTATCCTCGGCCTCATCTTTACTTATTTTTAGTGCATCAAATACCTTTTCCTGTAGATTACGATTATTAATACGTATACTTCCACCACCAAGTTCTTCACCATTTAAGACAAGGTCATATGCCTTGGAGCGAACGTTTCCAGGATCAGTGTCAAGCATTTCTATATCCTCATCTACTGGTGCAGTAAATGGATGGTGTATAGCTACATACCTTGCTTCATCTTCATCATATTCAAACATAGGGAAATCTACTACCCAAAGAAATTCATAACTGTCTTTAGAGATTAAACCCTCTTCTTTAGCAATCTTCAATCTTAAATTCCCTAAAGAATTGGCTATAACTTTTTTATTATCTGCAACAAAGAGTAATAAATCACCTGTTTCTCCATCCATTTTTTCTATTATATTATTTATTTCATCTTCTGAAAGGAATTTAGCTATAGGAGACTTTATTCCATCTTCCTTTAAAGCTATCCAGGCAAGTCCTTTAGCCTGATAAATCTTAACAAAATCAGTATAACCATCTATTTTACTTCTTGGAGAAACTGCTCCACCCTTAAAATTTATCCCTTTAACCTGTCCACCTTTAGATACTGTACCACTAAACACATTAAAATCACTATCTTCAACGATATTAGAAATATCTTTTAATTCCATAGCAAAACGTAAATCAGGTTTATCAGAGCCAAAGCGATCTATTGCTTCACTATATGTCATAACAGGTATTTGTTCAGGTACTTCTATATTAACAATATCAAATAGTCGCCTAATTAATCCATCAACAAGCTCATAGACATCTTCCTGAGTAATAAAAGACATTTCCATATCTATCTGGGTAAATTCTGGTTGTCTATTTGCTCGTAAGTCTTCATCACGAAAGCAACGAGCTATCTGAAAATACCTTTCCATACCAGAAATCATTAATAACTGTTTAAATATTTGTGGTGACTGCGGCAGTGCAAAGAAACATCCTGGATTTACCCTACTTGGAACCAGATAATCTCTGGCACCTTCTGGTGAACTCTTTGTTAAAATAGGGGTCTCGATTTCCCAGAAATCTTGTTCATCAAGATAATTCCTGGTTGCTTTCATTACCTTATGTCTTAAGGCTATAATATTTTTCATTTTTGGACGTCTTAAATCAATATATCTATATTTAAGTCTTAATTCTTCACTTACATCAATATCGTCATTAATGATAAAAGGAGGGGTTTTAGCAGAATCTAATACCTCTAATTCGTTTCCATTTATCTCGATCTCTCCAGTGGTCATATTAGGATTTACGTTTCCTTCTGGTCTAGGTTCAACTTTTCCACGAATAGCAACTAGATACTCCGAACGTAATGAATCAGCTTCCTCAAATGATTGATGATCTATATCTGGATTAAATACTACCTGAACAATTCCAGATCTATCTCTAAGATCTATAAAAATAACTCCTCCATGATCTCTTCTTTTTTGAACCCATCCCATTATTACTACTGTTTCACCAATATTTAAACTGGATAGAGCTGTACAATGGTGGGTTCTACTAAATCCTCTTATTCCTTCAGCCATATAAATCTCCTCCTGTTATCAGATAGCCAACTGCCGCTATAATCCCCTTTTCAACTATCAAGGATAAGCGGCACCAAGCTACTGGATTCCTTTTGAGGCCCTTAAGTCATCCTTTAGGGCTAATCGAATATGGTCATACTAAAGCCTACATCGCGTATATTAATTAAAGGCTTTAGTGAGGGCTAAATTTCAGTAAGGAAAAACTCCCCCTGAAACTAAAACTCACTTTATATCATCTCTTGCATTTTTTCAATTAATTTTTCAAGAACAACTTTCTGTTGTTCTCCTGTCTTCATATTTTTAAAAGTAGCTTTACCACTATTTAATTCATTTTCACCTAAAATAATAGTATATGTAGCATTCATTCTATTAGCAGCCTTCATCTGACTTTTGACACTACGATCTAGATAATCAATCTCTGTCCTGAAGCCATTATTTCTTAATTGATATATATATTTAAATGCAGCTTTTTTTGCTTTTTCACCTATAGTAGTTATATAAAGATCGAGATCATCTCCTACTGGTATCTCAATAGATTCTTCTTCCAAAGTTAATAGTAGTCTCTCCATTCCCATAGCAAAGCCAATCCCAGGAATAGATTTATTACCAATCTCTTCAGCAAGCCCGTTATATCGACCACCAGCTAATACTGTATCCTGAGCCCCAAGACCTGTATATTTAAGCTCAAAAACTGTATTTGTATAATAATCTAAACCCCTTACCATAGTAGAGTCAATTATATAATCAAGACCAATATTGTTAAGATAATCTTTGACCTGATCAAAATGCCCTTCACAATCATCACAAAGATATTCTAAAATACTTGGTGCATCTTCAGTTACTTGAGAACAAGAGTCCACTTTACAATCAAGTACTCTCATTGGATTACGGTCTATTCTAGAATTACAATCATTACAAAGGTTATCTTTATAATCTACTAAATAATCTTTTAATACCTTAAAATATTCAGTTCTACACTCAGGACAACCTATACTATTAATATATATCTTTAGGTTATCAAGACCAAGATTATTTAAATAATTAACCCCAAGTGTTATAACTTCTGCATCAAGGGCTGGGTCATTTGATCCAAAGACTTCAATCCCAAATTGATGGAATTGACGAAAACGACCAGCCTGTGGTCTTTCATATCTAAACATAGGTCCAATATAATAATATTTGCTTGGCTGAGCCTGACCATATATCTTATTTTCCATAAAAGAACGTACAACTGATGCAGTTCCCTCAGGTCGTAAAGTAATACTACGTCCACTCTTATCATTAAATGTATACATCTCTTTTTCAACAACATCTGTAGTTTCACCTATACCTCGTTGGAAAAGTTCTGTATATTCAAAGACAGGAGTCCTAATTTCATGATAATTATAAGAAGACAAAATTTCTCTTGCCACTCTTTCAATATATTGCCATTGTAAAGAAAGAGGGGGCAAAATATCATTTGTCCCCCGTGGTGCATTCAAATTCATCTGCTCACCTCATATTTGTTTCATCTTTTAATTTCTATAAGTTTTTATCTATTAAATTATTAAATAATTACTCTGTAGAATTATCTCCATTATTAGCAGCTGATTCCTCAGTAGGCTCTGGAGACTGGTTATTCTCACTTGCTGCATTTTGCTGTTCCTGTATTTCCTTCTGCATTTCAGTCATTTTTTCCATTTCGCTTTGTGCTTTTTCTGCAGCCCCTAGCTGAGAATATGCCATATACAGTTGGTAATGAGCATAAAAATCATTTACTGCTAGAGAAGATGACTCATCTAATAAAGCAATAATCTTCTCTTGATCAGTTTCCTCCATTCCCATCAGCAAATTAGCATAATTAAAATGCAATTCCCAGTCTTGTGGATATTCTTCAATAGCCTTTCCAAAGGTTTCTACGGCTTTGTCCTCTTGATCATTGCCCTTATAAGCCTCTGCCATATAAACATATGTCATTGGTGTAGGGTAATTCTCAATAGCTTTCTCTAATTCCGAAACAGCTGTACTATAATTACCATTAGATAATGCCTTATATCCATTTAGAATAGAATCATTAATCACAATATTACTTTCAACCCTAATATTTTTTAACCAATTTGAGAATGCTTCATCTTGTTTTTGCTCAAGAATATTATCTTTTATTTCTCCCTTAGCATTTTCATAATCTTCCCCACTGGCCATTTTTTTATCTAATACTTTAATAAGATAAAAAGCATTATTATCTTCTATTACATCACTAACCTTATCTTTCTCCAGATCAAATGCCTTAGCCATAACATCGTCAGGTAAAGGACTATTTTCTCTATTAATCATACCAAGGTCAATTTGATTAAAATCAGTGTACTCCTCTGCAACTTCTGTAAATTCGGAACCACTTTTTATTTTATTTAAGGCTTCATTTATACTAGCTTTTGCAGCCCCTTTATCATCTGTAGTACTTTTTGCTATTACCTGAGCTTGTACTTTTTCGTAAGAATCAATTATTTCCTCTTCACTTACAGTAATATTACTATAACTTTGTTTCTCAACCTGTTCTATACGATTATTAACCCTTAAGTTCTCTCTTATCTGCTCTTTAAACTCTTTTAAACTCCTGTTATTTTCTTTCAAATATGCGCTTAACTCTTCTTCAGTCATTTCATTATTTTCTAAAATCTGATTAATATAATCATCTAGATCTCCTTCAGTAACAACTGACTTAATACCTAGTTCATCAGCCTCTTGAAGTATCAAATTTCTATCAATAATAGAACTTAATACATTATACTTAAAGGGAATTTCCTGTGAACGTGTTAAATTATTATTCATACCTGCTTGACTTCTCAATACGGAGTAATACTCCTCCTGAGTAATATTAGTACCGTTCACCTCAGCAATATTAGATGATGGAGCATTATTACTAGAAGACTGTCCAGAACTAAAACCATATAAGGCACCATATAAAGCACCAGAGGCAACCATTGCAACAGCTACAATAATAATTATTATTTTACTATAATTCCTTAGTTGACTTAACATTATTCCACCCCTTTCAATAATCCTATACAATTTTATCTTATTAAGCTATACTTGTCAACCAAAATATCTTTTGAAATCTCTGATTGTAGTAATTGGACCATGACCTGGATAGACCACAGTATCTGCTGGTAATTCTACCAATTTCTTTATAGAATCGAATAATACCTTATAATCAGAACCCGGAAAGTCAGTGCGTCCTTGACGCTCCTCGGGGCAAGCCCACGAGGATTCCTTATTCATAGAACCTTGCTTTTTTACAGTTAACCTCAAAGATTAATTGTAAACTAGTCTTACAAGTTCTGAGCAAACACACAAAGTGATTCACTCAAAAGCAGAGCT
>JBDNGI010000510.1:0-4388 GCA_041689345.1 Halanaerobiales bacterium | reverse complement strand
TTACTAAAACCTTTGGTGAATTTTTAATATTTGTTAGTAGGTTGGAACAGTTAATACACCTTGGTTGATAGGAAACATAAAGAATTACGAACATTAGATATATATTCATCTTGTTTTTTTCAATTAAGAATGTAGCTAATTACTGTCACATAAGGAATATTAATTATTATCTACCAACGGATATGGAGAAGAATCAGAAATTTAAACTTGTTTATTTTTATTAATAGTTGAAAGTTTAATTAAAGGTATTATAAAAATCATACTGAAAAATGCAATAAAAAACATTATTTTTAATCCCCAAATATCAGCTATATATCCAATTATCGGGGCTATAATAACAATAAATAATGTTCTAAATTGAGATTCAATAGACAGCATAGTTGCTCTTTCCTTTTCACGAATTATGCTGGCAATATAATCTAACATAATAGGTCTCCTCATATTTCTCATAACATAAAAAATCAAAAATAGTATTATTACTATAAAAGTATATTCACTATTAATTGTTATACCAATAAAACCAACTATTATAACTGTTAATATATATGTAAGATTTAAACTCTTGCCGGTCTTATTAAAAATATTTTTGATTTTAAAAGCATTACGACTGGCATAAGAACTTATCAAATATATAATTGAATATGAAAATCCAAGGAAAATTGAAAGTCTTTTTTCTTGCTCTGATATATATGGCAAAAGCGAAAAAGACATAATTTCAATCTTTAATACAGGTTGCAAATAATCTTTTAACACCTTAAAATAACCATCATAAATACTGGAATTTATTATACCTTTTCTTAAATTTTTTAATCGAACTATTAAATTTTTTATACTTTGTAATCCTGATCGATAAAAACCTTTTAATCCTACTTTTTTATTGCTTTCCCCATTTAAATAATCAGGATAAGTTGAAATTAAAATAAAATCTAAGATATAAGGTATAACAGAAAATAAAAATAGTAATCTATAATTTGATTTAATAAAAACTATAAATCCCCCAATTACAGCAGAAATAGAAGAACCAATTAGAGAGTATGATTTTGTTCTTCCATATACTTCTGTCTTTTTATCTGATATATTATTTTTATCCAGATATGAAAAAATAATTGCTTTATGGGTGCCACTCCTAAAAGCTTCTCCCATGCCATATAAAAACATTGCAAAAGTCATAATTAAATAAATATCTCCAAAGTAAAATAGAATAAATGAAAGTATATATAGAATAAAACAAATTTGAAGACTCTTTTTACGACCATACTGGTCAGCATATATTCCTGAAGGTACTTCAAAAATATTTTTTGTTATTTCTCTAATAGAAATCAAACTACCAATCTGAAAATATGAAAATCCTATACTTAAAAAGAAAATATATAAAAATGGTTCGAAAAATTTTAGGTTTTTCAACAAACCATAAAAATTAAACTTTTTTATATTTTTATCTCTCTTTATATTCATAAATCTCCCTCTAAATTTATTAATATATTATATTTAGTATTTTAACTATTATAATTATAACTCACAATTCAACAATATTAAAATTTTCTACAATATAGCTTAAGCTAGCCGTCATTTCATATAACGTCCCGAGTATTCCCGACGTGCTTGTGCCGAAGGCCTGGCATGACTTTTGCTCTCTTTTTGCAAAAGGCATGACAGAGAGCATGTCCCGAAGGGTAGCCGGTTTCTGGCGTCCACGGGAACACCATGTTATATGACGTGCTATTATTATCCTTCCCAAGGAATATCAAAATCGGTAACGTTATGATCTCCTTTACTGTAATGTATATTTAATAAATCGTTTAATTCGTTATCAATATTAGAATTATCTACTCGAATATAATTTGATTCAAATCTAGATTTGGAATATATGTATAAATAAGTAAATAGTATCACACTACCAAAATCTTTATTAGAAATATTGCTCTTTACTTTTTCTCGTATTTTATCAAAATCTGGTTTTCCTTCAGCCTTCAAAATAGAATGTATTAAATTAGTCATATCAATAAATAAGGATGTGCTTGAATCAGAATATGGTTTGCTAATTTTTGAATTAATTGTTGAACCTATCTTATAATATAAATCTGGATTATCAACTTTCTTTCTAATTCTTGTACTCCCACATTCTACTCCAATTTTATTTGAATTATAATAAATTATAAAATCAAGAGGGTCTTGTTTCTTAAATGAAATATCTTTTTGAATTAAGGAAGCAGCAATATTCACTTCGAAACGAATTCCATAAAACTGATCAGTAGTATCTGCCCTTTTTAATTCTCTTCGAAAGTACTTTAAAAGTGAATTATCATAATTCTCTATTGATTTAAGATGTTTTATCAACATAAACATCCGGCCAAGTTCTCTATCTCTCTTCTGATATTCACCAGAGTTATGATATTCCAAAATCTTTTTTAATATTTTCCCAACTACAGTATCATATGCATGTTTATCTGGTAAAAATCTATATCTCAAAAGTCTTCCAATTTCCGTATTTACTTTCCTAAATTCTAAAATAAAATTAATCAACATAAACACCCCAAGTTTCAAATTAAAAATAAATAATAATAGCATGTCATATAACGTTTAGGTATTGCCGAAGTCCAGCAACTTTAGATAGCTCTTATCTTAAGTTGCTGGATTTGGGTGAGTGACGTTAGGAACGGAACTGGCAATACTGTGTTAAGTGAAGTTGGTCGCTTTTATGTAATAAAGTTTTCATTCAGTAGTAATTAATTTTTAAAAAGTTATACTATCCCATATCTTTCATATACACTATCTACATAAAGAGTAATATTATATTGAGGAGGATTATTAAAACTAAACTGATTTACAGCTTCTAAAATGATTTTTTCTTTAAAAGGTATATGTATTGTTTTAACATTTCCGTTGTCCATTTTTTCCTTCAAAGAACTAGGCCATAGTTTTTTTAAACTACTAGGTATACTATTTGTAATCCTATTTTTGTAGTTAACATAGCAAACAACTATAGGTAAATCTAATTTATCAACTGCATAATTAATTTCATAAGGAACAAAATCATTATCAAATCTCGTTTTATTACCAACTAACAATAACATAACTTTACTATTCTTCAATCTTTCTCTCAAACTTGCTTTAATAGTTTCCTCCTTACTTGTATCCCTAACAGCTGCAGCTTTATCATGTGAGTTAACGAATTTAAAATCTTTATCTTTCATGCTATCCCACCCTTTCAGGATATTATAATACTTAATATCAGATTTTGTTGGATCAGTTTGTCCTTCAGCTGCAAATGCAATATATATACCATTTCTATAAGCCATTATTAACACCCCTTAATTTATAAAAATTTATTTTATCTTTTTTTGATTCATGTATTATTATTGAAACACGAGATGGATAAGTAAATTTTATTCTACTAACCTTAAAAGACCAAATCAATAGTTCTAACAGTTCTTGTTCTGTAATCGTATTATATTCTTTAAATCTTGTAATTCCTGATCCTAAAAGTGGTATTACAACTGAGCGACCAGCATAGACAATATCTATTTCATTCCAAAAATTAAAAAGAAAATTAATGTAATCATTTATTTCGAGAAAGGCTCTATTATTATTATCAAATCTCGTGAAAGCTGTTAATAAAAAATCTTTATAAGGATAAATTAAACCCAATTCATATTTATTCTTTTTTCCACTTCTATTATTATTTACATCGCAAATTTTATCCTTCAAACGATTATCAGTATCTATTAAAGTATCTAATTTACCAACATTGCTAACATGATTTTTTAAAAATTTTCCGTTTAATGTTGATTCTGAAATAATTACATTATCAACAACAGTATCAAAATATTCGTTAAAAGCGATTACTTTTAATCCTGATTCTTGAAATAAATCTCCCACCTTAATTTCAACAATTGAATTATTAATAATTAATTT
This sequence comes from Halanaerobiales bacterium, assembly GCA_041689345.1. Classification (GTDB taxonomy): domain Bacteria; phylum Bacillota; class Halanaerobiia; order Halanaerobiales; family DTU029; genus JBDNGI01. Next base: position 473 of record JBDNGI010000510.1, on the reverse strand, counting down.
ATTACTGTTTTGTAAATTCGCACGAAACCAAACTAAAAAATATATCAACACTAGAAAAATAAATAATCCAATTCCTGTATAAAATTTATATTTTTGGGGAATGTCAATTGTAATAAGCACAAATGATAACAACATACTAATTATTGACAATTTAGCCAAATAATCTTTAATAACATCTTTATCGAAAAACTTTACTTTTATTTTCAATTCTCTCTTCTCCTCTTTTTCAATTTAATCTATAAATAAAGCGAAAATCTACGACCAATTTCACTTAACGTTTAAGTGTTGCCGAAGTTCATGAACCTTAGGGCGACCGCCCTTGGTGAATGAATTTGGGCGCAGTGACGAAGGAACGGAGCTGGCAACACTGTGTTAAGTGACGTAGGTGCCCAAGCATGAGAAAATGGGAGGCCCGAGGAGGGACCCGTTTTATCATGCGCTTTTCTTCACAGCAATAATACTAATTAATTTGG
>JBDNGI010000509.1:0-4139 GCA_041689345.1 Halanaerobiales bacterium | reverse complement strand
GTATAGTCAATTTTAGTTTATAATTTAATATTCAAAGTATTTTAGTCCTTCATAGATAATTAATATATTAGAGTTATAGAATTATAGAACTAAAGAATAAAGGAGGGCTGAAATTGAAGAAATATACTATTAAAGAGGCAGTAGAAATATTAGAAGTTAGCACTAGCACTGTTAGAAGAAGGATAAAATAAGGAGAATATACTGTAGAAAAGAAGAATAGGCCTTATGGTGAACAATATTTTATATCTGCTAAAGAAATAGATCAGGCAGTTATGGAGAACGAAAGTATTAATATTAATCGGGTAAATAAACCTGTAGATAAGGAAGAATTTATTACTGCCCTAACAGAAACTACAGAGGGGAAATATAAGGGGCTATTTGAGGGTATAGCTAAGACTATAACTGGTAAAATAGACAGCCAGAATGAATTGATAGAAGACCAAAACGAGAAAATAGGGGGCCAAAATAAGTTAATAAATAAGTTATCAGAACAAATAGAGGAGATTAAGCAGCAAAATAATAGAACTTTTATGGATAAAATAAAGGATTATTTCAAATAATTGCAGTTATTGACACTATAAACCCCTGATATTAAAGAGATAACAGGATTACTCTCGACAAAATCATAAAAATTTGAAAGCTATAGTTTCAGAGGAGCTTCACAAAAAATTAAAATTAAAGCTAGTAAAAGATAATGCAACTTATAAGGATTGGTTGATCAAGCAGATTAAAAGTTATGCTAAGGAGGGTTAAAATTGGCTCTTTAAAGTGGTGGGAGGGTCAGAGGTATAAAACCACTGCATTTTTAAACAAAACTGTAAATAGTACATCAGAAAGATTGAATAATTCTTTTAGAACTAAAGCTCCAATAATTACATTAACCGGAAAATTAGGTCTTGATGGTTTATCACTGTAAAGTACGGTAAAACGGTCTTCGTTAATTGCAGGAAAAATAATTTCCTGAAACGTACGAGCCCATGAATTAAGAAGATACTCCTGTAGATATTTAGGTAAATCTGTAAATGAATCATACATGCTGACCTGTTGATATTTATTGGGAACAAACATTTTATCATCCTTTCAGTTTAGCTCTTAATTAAATTATATCACATAAACCCCGTCATATAAAGGTTTATGGCGATTTAAATCAATTAAATTAGGATGATAAAAGAACTTTATAAAGGATTATATATTGTTATTATTTGGTTATCAAAGAAATTCATTTAGGCTTTTTGGGGTCTAACTGTGTATAATTTTGTAAAAAAAGCTTAAAAAATTGTGCATTTTATGCAGGAGTTTTCTCTAAAAGCTTGAAATAATAAATATGAGTAGTATAAGGATTTATAAGAATTTTATAAGTTGTTGGATTGTGGAGGAATAATAATGGAGATTGATAAAAAATTAATTAGGAGAATAGAAGTAGAATTAAGGTATCCTCCTACAGGTGATTTTGTAGATAACAGAGGATTTCTACTCAAAAAGTTTAAAGAACATTGGGATTTCAGAAGTTTTAAACATGATAGAGTTGAATGTGGAGATAATGATAATAGTGGAAATAGTATAATTACATGGAACCAATCTTATATTAACATAGAAGATAAACCTAATTATGGAAATTACTCTGATATTATACGTAATACTTTTTCAAGAAGATTATGGGAAGAAATTAATGTTAAAGAATTTACATATTTAAGATTTTCTATTTATTTTTTAGAAGAAGAACCTGAATTATCTTATAAAAAAATGAATGAAAAATATTTATCACTTTTAAATATATCTGACAGTACATTTGATCTTATTTCAATGGATCATACAGATATAGGTTTTCTTTCAAATGTTTTTGAAGATGAGAATAAAAAAATCACAATTACATTCGGACCAACAACTATTTCACAAATGAAATCAAAGTTTTTTAATTATCATGAAAATTTACCGGAGAATGGACATCTTCAAAAAGTAGATATTGAATTTAAAGTTTCCAAAGAAAATAAAATTATGCCAATTTTAGATGAAATTAAAGGTTTTTTGAATCAAGAGTTTCTTCCATTTATGAATAAAATTATAGAAAAAATTGAGGTGTAATCATATGACATCATTACCTGCATATGATTATGAATTTGATACAGATAACAATTTTAAAGATAGGCCTTTTAATAATTTGAAAAATAAAAGTTATGATAGCGAAAATAATAATAATCTAAATGAAAAATTTAATGACACTGATAACGTTGAAGATTTTATGGAATTTAAAAAAGAAAAAGAAACTCTCCAACATAATCAGGAGGGAATGGATATGGATAATAATGAAATTTTAGATTATATAAAAGAAGATGTTCGTGAAACTAAGCATGATGTAAGTGAGATAAATAAAGAATTCAAACAGTTTAAAGGTAAAACTGAAGAAGGAATAAAAAATGTAAAAAACGAAATTAAAGGTGTGAATAATAGTATTAATAAAAATATAAAAGAACTAAAAAATGACATGAAATGGCTTGTAGGGATTTCATTAACTGTTTTAACTATTATATTTACTATATTAGGTTATGTTTTTCAATAAACATACCAGCCAGCCTTAGAGCTGGTTTTATTTTTAGGATAGGAGTATTTGAGTTATTTAAGTATTTCTATGGAGAGATACCAGATATTATAGTTTCAGGCATTGATGATGAAGAACAAATACCAGAAGCCTTAACCAATTCAATTAAAAAAGCTTTAAGTAAAATGGAAGATGAAGATAGTGAGAGTTGAAAAACTAAAGCCATTTCTAACATTTGAATAATAATATGTATAGATACCAGTTCTGTAATAAGGGCTGGTATTTTTTAATGTGTGCTCCGTAAATTATTCTGATAGCAGGTGAAAGGCCTATGTGTTAGGATAGTTGTCGTAAGCAGTAAAATCTGTGTATAATATAGTTTCGACAATAAATCCTAAGGAGAATTACTATGCCAAAAATGTTTATCCTAAAAAATTAAAAGAATCCATATTTAAAAGACTGGCTCCACCTAATGCTGAAAAAGTACCTGCTCTGGCAAAAGAAACTAATATACCAACAGCAACTCTTTGCACCTGGAGATCTAAAGTTATAAAAAATAATCCAACTAGTAATAAAAAATCAAGTAAATGGTCTTCAAGTGATAAATTTCAGGCTGTTTTAGAAACAGCAAGCCTCTCAGAACTGGAAACAGCCAAATACTGCCGTGAAAAAGGTATCCATGTTGAAGAACTTAAAAGTTGGATTAAGCATTGTCAGAACGCTAATGAGACTAAACTAGAAGATCCTAAAGAACTGAAAGATAATCTCAAAAAAGAACAAATCAAACAGCAAGATTGGTTGTGGCAGAATATATCAAAAATGAATAACAAAATAGATGAACTACTTGGGGAGCTGGTAGAAAAAGGAGAAAAGTAAAAAATATAGGGGGGTAACATTGGTGTCCTTATTCAAGGTATATAGAGCCGTTAAGGCATAGTGTAGCCTATAGGATTAAGTGTTATGACTATATGATATTCAAGAGTTAATTATAACTTGTTAGGTGGTGATATGGGGAAAAATAAATCATCTCTACCCGATAGAGATATAAGAAGCTACAAAAAAAGGAAATTTACAATTGAATCTAGAGACGATCATCATATGAAAGACCCTAGTCAGAATTATGACAGGCGCCCTATGTTCAAGTGAGGGGTTCTTTTTTTATATTACTGACAGCTTATACAGCAAAATAAAGCCGTTAACTGATTAATACCACAGAGAGCAGGAAACTTTTGCCTTGTAGAGCATTTGTAATAGCAGAGGATGACAGTAACCCGGGGATATTGTCCAACAGTTAGGCGTTACCCCCACAACTCCATCTTTGCTACAATACCTACTGTGATGTATTATTGCAGACTGATGGTAACATAGTGGGACAATAAAAGCACAACTCCATAAGGGGAGGGGTTACTTAACATTATACAGCAAAATACTTTAGTTAACTGCAATAGGTAATTCTTTTAATGCTTCAGGAGTCTTGCCACTAGATAGAGCTGCTACAACTGCAATAGGTAATTCTTTTAGACAACTGGTGTCTAAACTTTTCTCATCAAATGCTTTGTAGTATCTATGGTACTTAGTACCAGTGGTTAAATTCATGTAAATT
>JBDNGI010000508.1:0-1526 GCA_041689345.1 Halanaerobiales bacterium | reverse complement strand
GGTGCGGGGCCATCTATATTGGCAATAGTAAAAGAAAATGCTAAGGATATAGGAGAAGTGATGGTAAATTCTTTTTCTGATTATAACATAAAAAGTAAGTACATAGTGACAAATCCAGATAATAATGGATGCCTAATTAAGAGATTTTAAGTTCTTAGTTTGAGAGGGGATTTTAATTTCCAGCTTAAACTTAGAGGAACAAATCCGGTAACTTATTTCTACTTACAATGGTAAAAGGAAAGAAAACTAGTAACAGTTAGTTGTGAGTTTAAAATCGAATTAAGAAAGATTATATAATAAGGAAGGAAGATAGTGATGATAAAAGTTGGTCTACTAGGTCTTGGAACAGTGGGCAGTGGTGTATATTCCATTGTAAATAAACATAAAGAAAGTTTAAAACGAAAAGTAGAAACTGACCTGATTATCGAAAAGATATTAGTTAATACACTTGATAAGAAAAGAGATATAGATTTACCTACAGAAATATTGACTGATAAGCCAGAGGAGGTACTTGATAATCCAGAGATTGACCTAATCGTTGAATTGATTGGTGGAGAGGAACCTGCTTATCAATATATACTTCGTGCAATTAATAATGGTAAAGCTGTTGTTACGGCAAATAAGCTTGTTATAGCAAAATATGATCAGGAAATAATGAGTTTGGCTGCAGAAAAAGGTGTCAATGTCAGTTTTGAAGGTAGTGTAGCAGGGGGGATTCCAGTTATACGCCCTTTAAAAGAGTCTTTTGCTGCTAATAAAATTGAAAGAATCTATGGTATCTTAAATGGGACTACAAATTATATCCTTACTAAAATGACCAGGGATCAACGTGATTTTGATGATGTTTTAAAAGAGGCCCAGGAATTGGGTTATGCTGAAAGTGATCCAACATCAGATGTAAGTGGTGCTGATGCTGCATATAAAATAACAATTCTATCATCAATAGCCTATGAAACAGTAATAGACTTAAATGATGTCTATGTAGAGGGAATTAATAATATTGATTTGGAAGATATTAAGATTGCTGATGAACTTGATTATGTCATCAAATTACTTGCTATAGCTAAATCAACAAAAGATGGGTTGGATATCAGGGTTCATCCTTCTTTTATCCCAAAGAGTCATCCTCTCGCCTTAGTAAATGATGTTTATAATGCCATATATCTTCACGGAGATGCTGTTGGTGATGTGATGTCATATGGTCAGGGAGCTGGTCAGATGCCTACAGCCAGCGCGGTTGTAGCCGACATTATTCAGGCCGGAAAAGGAATACATCATAAACGTCCGGATATTAATAGGAATAATTCTTTTATGAATCATAATATCGTCAATATAAATCAGGTAAAAAATTCATTTTATTTAAGATTACATGTAAAAGATGAACCTGGGGTTTTAGCAAAAATCACTAAAATATTAGGTGATAATCAAGTAAGTTTGGTATCTGTAATTCAGAAACATAAACGTAATCCTGTGGTTCCTATTGTATTGGTAACTCACCATGTAAAAGAAGAAAATATTCAAAATTC
>JBDNGI010000507.1:0-4320 GCA_041689345.1 Halanaerobiales bacterium | reverse complement strand
TTATATTGATATATTATATCAAAAACTAGAGTGGCTACAAAGACAGTTTGATTTTGAAAATATCAAAGGTAAGATAGTTATGGAACCTGGATCAGGTTACGGCTTTTTTCTGAGACAAATTTACAATGAATTATCAGATGATAATATTTATTTCTGTGTTGATAAAAATCCCTATGCTAATATCTATTTAAAACAGTTACTTGAAATGACAGATAGGAATGCGAAGATTATTTTCATAACAGCTGACCTTCCTGAGTTACCCCTTAGGCCTAATGTTGTAGACATTTTAGTAGATTTTACTGGGACGTCTTCTTATTCTTTTGAAAACGAAGGTTTTTTGCCTAGTCTACTTGATAAATATATTAAGAAACAGGCTATTATGCTAGCAACATATATTATCTATCATAAATTTGGGCCAAATAATATTGTTACAGAACCATATAGAGATAATTTTAGATATAATAATGTTAGGCAGAATCTTTTAGAATTAGAATATGAATTGGAGAAAGAAAACAAAGATAAAATTGAAAAGGTTAAAGAAGGGTATGGAAAGTATGAAGAATTCGCTCAACCAGGAGATCAGATACATGCTTATCAGGTCCTGGCAAAAAGATGGGGTTAACTCCATCTTTTTGTTGTGTACCTTGTAAGTACAAGAAACAGTAGGTGTAAATCCTATCCGCGCTGTTCTCGCCGGTTCGGTGTGTGAAGTCAACAGTAGCAGGGTGTCTATCGTGAGGTAGAATCTGAAGAGCCTGAGACGTTCAACTAGTCCGGAATAATATATGAACCAGAGGTGGCATTTAGTTTATCCCGACAAATTTATTATTCCGATTCTCAATAAAGTATCTTGATAAATAGCTGTAATCGTTTATAATAATCGGAATAAAATTCTTGTAGCAAATTAATGAAATATCACAGATAATAAAAACAGCAGGATATTTCCTGACTAAATTTTATTGGAGTGATATTTATGGAACAAATCAAATTAGAACAAATAATTGTCCAAGCCTTGGAGGTAATGTCTTCTTTTAATCTAAAGGAAAGTACTATAAAAACCTATAAATATAGTGCATTTTCTCCTATTAACACCTATGCTAAAAAAAAATGCAAACTTATTTATTCAAAGGACATTACAGATGACTTTCTTAAGATTCAGAAAGAACGATTAAATAATAATCAAATATCTGAAGAACATTATCGAAAATTTCGAAAAGCAGTTGAGTTATTAGACGAATATTATACAACAGGTACTTTGGAGTGGAGAATTCGGCATAATCGTTCTAAAATCAAAGTAAATGAATATTTTAGTTCTATTGTCCTTGATTTTGAGAAGAATATTGTTAAACAATTAGCTCCTGGAACAGTATTATATATTAAATCCAATACACTACAGTTTCTTGAATTTATAGAGAATAATGGACATATTGACTTAGACAGGATAACTACCAATGAAGTACATGACTTTTTATTAAATATTGCACCAAAACATCGTGGAAGTATGGGCAATGTCCTGTTCTCTATAAAAAAGTTTTTTGCTTATCTTAATGAAAATGGGATAACAAATATTAATGTCGAAAAAGTATTATACAAAGCTTCACGAGCAAGAAAAAAGGTTCTTCCCTGCTTTACTCATGAAGAAGTTCAGACTATTTTGAATCAGATTGACACCTCTACAGCAAAAGGAAAACGTGATTATGCTATTATTTATCTTGCTTCGCATACGGGCCTTCGTTCTGTAGATATAATAAATCTTAAGCTTACGGACATTGATTGGAATAAAGATGAGATACGTATAGTTCAAAAAAAGACTGGTCGTTCTTTAGTACTTCCATTAGACATAAATACAGAAAAAGCTATTGCTGATTATATTCTTTCAGGTCGTCCAAACACTGACTCCCCCCATATATTTATAAGATCAATAGCACCTTATACTAAACTTTCAGATAGAGGAAGTAGTTATATTATTATTAAAAAGTATTGTAATAGTGCAGAAATTTCTAATAAGGGATTCCATGCATTACGTCGTTCCATGGGCACATGGATGCTTGAAGCAAATGTTCCTCTTCCAACTATATCTCAGGTCTTGGGGCACTATAATCAAGATTCAACTAAGCAATACCTTTCTCTAAATAATTTAATGTTAGCAGAGTGTGCTCTAAACCTTAAAGAAATCGAAACTAAAAAGAAGGAATTGCTATGACTTCTCCTTTTAATAGTTTATTTGCAAAGCAAATGAAAAATATGCTTCAATATAAGGAGGCACTTGGCTATTCGCGAAGTAGTTATTATAAATTTCTTCTGAACTTTGATAAGTTTTGTATTCAACATTCCCCAGAAGAATCTGTTTTAACAAAAAACCTTGTGATGAAATGGGGACGTAGGAGATCAGGTGAGAATATTAATGGTGTAAAAAGAAGGCTAATAGCAATTAGGGAATTTGGTAAATATCTTAATTCTGTTGGTATAATGGCTTATATTATACCTTCGGAGATGATTGGAAGTTTTAAGCCGTTTACTCCTTATATATTTACTGGCTCAGAATTAAGAGCTTTCTTTCAAGCAACAGATAATATTCCGGCACATAAACTTTCTCCATTTAGGGAAATTACTGCACCAGTTCTTTTTCGTCTTCTTTATTGTTGTGGTCTCCGACCTAACGAAATTAGAAACATCAAATGTTGTAATATCAATCTTGATACAGGAATTCTTTATATAAATGAAACAAAAATGCATAAAGACAGAACTATTGTAATCTCAAAGGATGTGCTAAGCTTATGTAACAGCTATGATACTCAAATAAAAACAATATATATAGATAGAGAATATTTCTTTCAAAGCCCAAATGGGAATCCTTATACAGCAAACTGGATACAAAATATATTTTGGAAATGTTGGGATATTGCTGGAATTTATGATTTTCATGGATCTCGACCAAGAGTATCTGATTTTCGGCATAATTATGCCACACGTACTCTTCAGAAATGGTTGGATGAAGGTAAAGATCTTTATGCTTATTTGCCTTATTTAAGTGCATACATGGGTCACTCAAATTTTTCTGAAACCTCCTATTATATTCATCTTTTGCCAGAAAGATTAATAAATTCACCAGTTATTAGTTGGGATAAATTTAATGCACTTATACCAGAGGTGAAGTTATGAAAAAAATGAAAGATGAAAAACTATTTAAATTGTTAAGAGATTATCTTATCATATATCTTCCAGAACAGAAATGTTGCAGTAAAAATACTATTAAATCATATCGAGAATCATTGAATATTTTACTAGATTTTGTTATAGAAAAAAAAGAGATTCTTTTAGAAGATATTACATTTTCATTGCTAGACTATCAGATGATTAGTGAATTTTTAAACTGGTTGGAAAAAGAAAGAAACTGTAGTATATCAACAAGAAACCATCGTTTATCATGTATACGTTCATTTTTTAAATATGCAGGAAATATGGATCCAGTTTTAATAGTACATCGGAATGATCTTCAGAAAATTCCACTCAAAAAAGATATGAAATCAAAGGTAATTGAATTCATGTCAGAAGAAGCATTAAAAGCAGTTCTTGCACAGCCCGATACTAAGACAAAAAAGGGAATAAGAAATCTATTTTTTATGATTCTTATGTATGATACAGCCGCAAGAAATAGAGAAATTTTAGATATAAAAGTGAAGGATTTCTCAGTAGATTCTAAAACACCCTGTGTATATCTTACTGGAAAGGGTACAAAAAAACGTGTGGTTCCTATTATGCAAAAAACAGTAGACCATTTCCTTAACTATCTGGATATTTTTCATAGATCAGAAGGATATGATCCTAACCAGTATTTATTCTATACAACAAGGCATGGTTTAAAACAACAAATGTCAGATGATAACGTAGCAAGATTTATGAATAAATATGGTCAATCTGCAAAAATAATTTGTAAAAACGTTCCTTTAAAGGTACACCCACATATGTTTAGAAGAACACGTGCAATGCATCTTTACCGAGCTGGAATGCCATTAGCTTTATTATCTGAATGGTTGGGCCATGAAAATCTAGAAACGACACTTATCTATGCTCATGCAGATACGGAAATGAAACGAGAAGCAATTCAAAAGGCAACAGGTAATAATAACCCGTTAAACGAAGAGGGAAAGTCAGCATATTGGAAAAATGATGAGGAAATAATCCGAAAATTATATGGTTTGAAGTAAAATATTATTCCGATTTTTATAGATTGTTTTTTTGATATACTTTTATACTTTCTTGAAAATCGGAATAATAAATTTGTCGGGATAAACTAAATTATTCCGACATCGGAATAAT
>JBDNGI010000506.1:0-1557 GCA_041689345.1 Halanaerobiales bacterium | reverse complement strand
TAACAGGAGGTGAAAGAAATTGGTAAATCTTAATTCTACCATGTTGTGGCAGGTAATAAATTTTTTGGTATTGTTGTGGTTATTAAAAAGATACTTATATGGACCTCTAACTGATATGCTAAAAAGCCGCTCCCAACGAATTGAAGGTGATTTGGATCATGCTGAAAATGTTAGAAAAGAAGCTGAAAACTTAAAAAAAGAATATGAGGATCAATTAAAGGGTGCCAGAGATAAAGCCCAACAAATTGTTGAAGATGCAGAAGCTAGGGCTAAGAAAAAGGCTAGAGATATAATTAAAGAGGCTGAGAAAAAGGCAGAGAATATTCAAGATAATAAGATGAAAGAAATAGAACAGGCCAAAAAAGAAGCAGTTGAACAACTAAAAAATGAAGTTGCTTCAATTTCTTTAATGGCTGCCAGTAAGCTAATACAAGAAAAAATTGATCAAGAAAAACATAAAAATTTAATCCAGAATTATATTGCCAAACTCGATAAAAACAAGTTAGGTGAGTTACAATGATAAATAATCAAGCTGCTTTAAAATATAGTAATGCTTTATTTGAACTGGGGAAAGAAAAAGAATCATTGGTATTATTCCAGGAGGAATTACGCCAGGTTATGGATCTAGTAGAGATGAACGAGGATTTTGAACAGGTTTTTTTTCATAAACAGATTTTGCCAGTAGATAAGAAAGCTATTATAAAAGAGATTTTTACAGATCAAATCTCAAAAGATGTATTGAATTTCATTAATCTACTAATTGATAATAGAAGAGAGCAGCATATTGAGTCTGTTATCAGCAATTTCAATGTTTTGGTAAATAAGGAAGAGGCTATTATAGAGGTAGAAGTTATTACAGCTATTGAGATGACTGAAGAGCTAAAGAATGAGTTGCTTGATAAATTAAATCAGCTTTTAGACTACACAATAATTATCTCTTCTAAAGTTGATTCAAATATAATTGGTGGGATGGTCTTAAAGTTCAATGATTTTATTGTTGATGGCAGTATTAAAAATAGTCTAGATAAATTGCAGGAAAATATAAAAAAAGTTCCGGCTAGTATGTTAGGGGTGTGATAAGATGAATCTTAGACCTGAAGAAATCAGTTCTATAATAAAAAAACAGATAGAAAAATATGAAGAAGACTTGGAAACTATAGAGGTCGGTACTGTGCTAGATATCGGTGACGGTATCACTCATGTACATGGTTTAGAAGGTGCTATGTCTGGAGAGTTATTGGAGTTTCCCAATGAAGTATTCGGCATGGTATTAAACTTAGAGGAAGATAATGTTGGTTGCGTTTTATTAGGTGATGAGACATTAGTTGAAGAGGGTAATACTGTAAAGAGAACAGGAAGGGTTGTAGAAGTCCCTGTTGGTGAAGGACTTTTAGGTAGAGTAGTAAATGCCTTAGGACAACCGGTTGATGGGCAAGGTCCTATTAATAGCAGTAAGACTAGGCCTGTTGAATCACCAGCACCAGGGATTGTTGATAGGCAACCTGTTGATACTCCCTTACAAACAGGGTTGAAGGCAATTGACTCTATGGTTCCAAT
>JBDNGI010000505.1:0-1548 GCA_041689345.1 Halanaerobiales bacterium | reverse complement strand
CCTGATGCATTTGGTCCAGTAATCCCAATAGAAAGACCTACTGTTCCTAATGCGGATCCAAATTCAAATAAACTATCACGGAGACTATAATCCTCGGCAAGGAATATAAATACACCTGTAAGATAAGTTAATAGGTACAAAATTATATAATTGGCTATTTCACGGATACTTCTATCCTGAATATATATTTTATCTTCTCCACGCCAAACATAGTTTTCATTAACTCGCTTTTCAGGGCTAAAATGCTGCTTAATTTCCCAATAAATTGACTTTAAGACAATATATATTCTAAATTGTTTGATACCACCGGCAGTTGACCCAGTACCACCACCTACTAACATAAAGAATATAACAAATAGATTTGCAAAAATAGGCCAGGTTGCAAAATCAATTGTACCAAATCCTGTAGTGGACAAAGCAGATACAAGCTGAAAAACACTATTACGAACATTTTCGCCCATGTTGGCATAAAGACCATTTAATCCTACAAAGCTTACTAAAGGAATAGAAATAAGTAACAATAACCCCATAAGTCTTATTTCTCCATTACGAAAAAACGTCTTAAACTTACCTTGAATCAGGGCAAAATGTGTAGCAAAGTTTATTGTACCTAGAAACATTAGAACTATTGTAACAAGCTCTACCGGGAGGCTGTTCCAGTGACCAATGCTGGCTTGAACAGTCGAAACCCTCCTGTTGAAATAGCCGCAATAGAATGATTTATAGCATCAAAGAGATTCATCCCCACCAGGTAATATAAGATTACTCCACCTGTAATATATCCTAAATATATCTTCATAATCATCTGAGTAGAACGCTGTACATGTGGCAGTAATTGATCTGACCTCGCTTCAGCCATATAAAGCCCCATACCCTGCATCGGCAGTATAGATGATAGTGCAATTACAGCTAATCCTGCACCACCCATCAACTGCATAATACTCCTCCATAGAAGATATATCGCTGGAGTCTGTTCAACATCCATCACAGATAAACCAGTTGTAGTCCAACCACTTACCACTTCAAATATGGAATGAGTCCAGGACATATTAAGCCCCCAAACAAAGGGAATAGCAGAAAAAATAAGTGCCATAACCCAGGATAAGACTACAATAATACCACCCTCTTTTAGGGTAAGGGATACAGTTTTTTCCTTAGGGCCGGCCTTATAATATAAATAAGCCCCCAGGGCTAAAGACACTAAAGAAGTAATTATAAAGTATTCTATGTAAATATAATCTCCTGGATAAAAAAGTAGTGATAAAATAGGCGCTAATAAAACCCCACCTACAATCATAACGATTAATCCTGTATATTTTATTATTAATCTATAGCGAGATTTTAATAATTCATTATAATTCATCTTAAATTTCACCACCAAGTACTTTGATTGCTTTAGCCTGGTCTTCTGGAAGTGATATGATAAGTATCTTATCACCCTCTTTAATTTCAGTACCCCCTCTAGGGATTACTATATCTCCATCACGAATAATTCCACCTAGGACAATACTTAGTGGTAGATCTATATCCTTTAGAGACTTTCCAATT
>JBDNGI010000504.1:0-5036 GCA_041689345.1 Halanaerobiales bacterium | reverse complement strand
TAACGGTAGCTGATGATGCTACTAGTTATGAATTTGATTCAAGCAGTGATTTTCAAGGATTAAAATTAACGTTTGATGGGGCTATTACAGCAAGTGTGGCTGCTTCAATAAGTATTGACGAAACAGCTTCAACTGCTGCAACCTTTAGTAGTGGTGGAGAATTAACTGCTGAAGCGGTAGCCGCAGCAGGTATAGATGTCTCTACAGAAACTGCTGCCAATGATGCTATTGAAACATTAGATGATGCAATAGCTGATGTTTCTGCAGAACGTTCTAAATTAGGTGCTTATCAAAATAGGTTAGAACATACAATCAATAATCTGGGAACAGCTCAAGAAAACCTAACAGCTGCTGAATCCAGAATTAGCGATGTAGATATGGCTCAGGAAATGATGGCTTTCACTAAGAATCAAATTCTTAGTCAGGCTGGTACTGCAATGTTGGCCCAGGCTAATCAAATGCCTCAGGGAGTACTGCAGTTACTCGGTTAATAACATAAAAAAAATATTAAGTTTCTTGATACAGGCCGGCCGGCTTATGCTGGTTGGCCTAATTTATTATATGGGAGTGAGAACCTATGGTAGATAGAGTAGATGGCGTTAATCAGATGCAGCACAGTCAGGCAGTCCAGTCAGTACAAAAAGAAAATAGACAAATTACCCAAAAAAAGAGTGAGGATCAAAATAAATTAAAGGATAACCAATTGTCATCTGAGCAGCTTAAACAAAAGTTGCAAGAGAAAATTGAGGACATGAATCAGATAGTTGGTACCCTGGAAGAAAAGCTTTCTTTCAAATTACATGATGATACAGATAGATTAATGACTCAGGTCATAGATGTTAAATCTCAGGAAGTTATCAAAGAAATGCCACCTAAAGAAATGCTGGATTTAGCAGCTAGGATTCATAAAATGGTCGGGATTATTATAGATGAAGAAGTATAGAGGGGAGGTTTAAAATGGCTGGTTTAAATCTGGATGGCTTAAGTAGTGGTTTACCTACAAGTGATATTATTGATCAACTAATGCAGTTTGAAAGAATACCACTTTATAGTTATAATGAAGATTTAAACGAACTTGAGGTAGAAAAAGGGGCCTGGAGGGATGTTAATAGTAGGATTTCTAACCTGGAGAGCAGCCTGAGTGCCCTTAAGCTTTCAGCTACATTTAATTCTAATACAACATCAAGTAGTGATGGAGATGTTGCCACAGCAACTGCTGCTAGTGAAGCAGTAGCAGGTGATTATAATGTAACTGTTAATAACCTGGCGACAACCCATAGGGTTGCCTCCGATATGCAGACTGATGCTACCAGTGCTCTGGGACACTCCGGAGATATTGAGATAAATGGACAAACAGTAACAATAGAGAGTACATTTTCCCTGAATGATATCATGACTGCCATCAATGAAACTGATAATATTGGAGCAGAGGCTACAGTCATTAACAATACTTTGGTCTTAGAATCATCAGAAACCGGTATAGCCAATCAATTACAGGTAACTGATGGCAATAATGTCCTAACTGATCTCGGTATCTTAAGTAGTGGTTCAGCCACAAATGTAGCTCTTACTGGAACAATGAGTGCATCTAGTCAATATAGTGCTGATTTTCCGGTAGAATCACTGAATGATGGCATCATTGATCAGACTAACTGGGGTAATGGTCAGGGTTGGAATGATGCAACTGCTAATGATTTTACAGATGATTGGGTTGAACTGGATTTTGGTACAGATGGCAATGGTGACCCTGTGGTTAATCGTGTCGACCAGGTAGTTCTTAATACCCGGGATGATGCTACCCATCCAGCCAGTATCTATGGAGTTAAGGATTATGAGGTACAGTACTGGGATAATGATACAGGTAGCTGGCAGACAGCAGCTACAGTAACAGGTAATACTCAGGGGGAAGTTGTTACCAACTTTGATGCTGTAGAAACAAATAGACTAAGAATTCAGGTCAATGATGCTAATGATGGTGAGTATTCTCGTTTAGTTGAGGTAGGAGCCTATAATACAGGAGAAGAGTTCAAGAATGTGCTCCAGGACGTGCAGGATGCCAATCTTTCTATTAGCGGTATAGCTATTTCCAGTGCTTCCAATCAGATTGAAGATGCTGTTACTGGACTATCTTTTAACATAGAAAATACAGGATCAACTACTATTGAGGTTAGTGCAGATACCCAGAAGTCCACTTCTGCGGTGCAGTCATTTGTAGATCAGTATAATAGTGTTATGAATTTTATTGATACTAAAACAGATTATGATCCTGATACTGAGAAAGCCGGAGTTCTACAAGGTGATAGTACTTTGATGAGATTACAGATGCGGGTCAGGAGTTTATTGACTGATTCAGTTAATACCACCAGTGATTATGACCAACTAGCGATGGTAGGGATATCTATAGATAGAGATGGAGTCATGAGTCTTGATAGTACTAAATTACAAGATGCCTTAAGTGATGATTCAGAGGCAGTCATGAAGCTATTTAATGGAGATACAGACGATGGAGACGCTTTTGACGGTGTTGCCACTAAACTGGATAGTTATTTAGATCAATTGATTCAGACCAATACAGGAGTCATACCCACAAGAGTCGAATACTATGATAAAAGTATCGATAGAATAAATGATGATATCGAAGACTTTGAACGTAGCCTGGAATCAACCAGAGAACGATATCTCCAACAATTTACAGCTATGGAAAAAGCAATATCAGAGATGCAGGCACAGGGCAACTGGTTTATGAGTCAGATATCAAGTCTCAGTAATACCAGTATGCTCAATAGTATAGGAGGGGGACAATAATAATGAATGGGAATGCAGCCTATCAGCAGTATAAACAGGTACAGGTTAAGACAGCCAATAAGGAAAAACTTTTAATTATGCTTTATGAAGGTTGTATAAAATTTTTGAGATTAGCAAAAAAGAGTGTAGAAAAAGAAAATATAGAAAATGCTAATAAATTTATAATTAGATCTCAGGATATAATCAGAGAGTTAATGAATACACTTGACCGAGAAAAAGGTGGAGAAGTAGCAGATAATTTATTGAATCTCTATGATTTTATGAATAGACAGTTAATAGAGGCTAATGTTAATAAAGATATTGAAAAAATCAAGACAGTAGAAAATTTAATGTTAGAATTACTTGATTCCTGGAAACAAATAGTTAATGGAAATAATGAGGAACCAAATCAAGAAGATATAAATATAAAAGGTTAATTAGATTTATATTAATAATATTTAGGATCATTATTTTTTATAGGGTGTGCTATTTATGGATTATTATAGAAAAAATATGAGAGTACTGAAAAGAAAAAATCGTTCTTTATATAATAGACTAAGAGATTATGCTCAATCAGATAATGTGATTTTAGAAGAAAAAAGTAATGAAAAAGAACCAGTAACAATTGTAAAAGATTTAGATAATAATATTAATATATATGTAGAAAAAGCACGTTCTGGTGATTATACCATTAGAGTAGATTATAAAGATAAAGACATATATTTTCACAGTAAATATGATCCAAATAGAGAAGCAGAACGACAGATTAAGAAATTCAAACCTAAAGATAGTAAGCAAATTTTCGCCCTGGGTTTTGGTCTGGGGTATCATTTAAATAAATTGGCTGAAAGAAATATATTTGATAAAATAATTATTATTGAACCATATATGTCTATTTTTTATACAGCTTTGAAATTTGTCGATTTGAGTTCATTATTGAAGAATGATAAGATTATATATGTAATTGAGGGTAAGCCAGCTTTATTTGATGTGGTTAGAGGATATTTTTCTATGGCTTTAGAAAAAAATTTATCTTTTTTGGAACAAAATCCTTCTTTGAAATTGTTTGAAGAAGAGTATAAGGACATTTATCAGGGGATAAGAGAAGGGATTAATTATAAGAAGACTACGCTGGTAACTAATATTCAACAGGCAAGGAAATGGAGAAGAAATATTATACTAAACATTCCTTATATATTTGAAAATCCTAAAGCTGATGATTTTTTTGGTGAATTTGAAGGATTACCCGCTATTTGTGTGTCCGCTGGACCTTCTCTGGATAAGAATATAGGAGAGATTAAAAGAGCTAAAGGAAAAGCCTTGATTATGTGTGTAGGTACTGCTTTAAAAGCTTTGTTAAAACATGACATTGAACCAGATATTGTGGTTTCCATGGATGGTACTGAAGCAAATTATAGACACTTTAAAGGTATTGAACACATACCTGATTCTTTTTTGTTTAGTGAATTGGGTAATAATTATAAGATAAATAGAAATTGGAATAATAAACAAGTATTTTTTACTATGAAAAGAAATTTTAGTGGTTGGGTGGAGAATTTAAAAGGGGAATATACTCCAATTAATACTGGTGGTACTGTTGCTCATAGTATGATAGATTTAGCTTATAAATTTGGCTCAGACCCTATAGTTTTAGTTGGACAAGATCTTGCTTATGAAAAAGGGAAGACGCATGCGAGTGGTACAACTTATGAAGGGGACAAAGTGGAAAATAAAAATTTGTTAGAGGTTGAAAGTATTTATGGAGATAAAGTCAAAACTAGCAAATCTTTTTTATCGATGTTAAGTTATTTTAATAATTATTTCTCCAAACGTCCGAATAGAACTTACATTGATGCTACAGAAGGTGGAGCTAAAATAGAACATACAGAAATTATGAAATTAGAAGAGGTAATCAATAAATATTGTAATAAGAATATAAATGCCAGAGAAGAATTGGAAAATAATTTTAGAGAAGAAAAACTAAATATGGAAAAAATATCTCCAGAACTGAAAAAACAGATCAGGGATACAATAGACGAACTGAATAAAGCCATTGAATTGTCGAAAAAACAATTATCTCTTATTAATAATATAGAAAAGAAAATCAAATTTGCTAAAAATATTTCAGATGAGAAGATAACTGAAATTAATGATAAACTAAAAGAATATGAGAATGAGTTAAAAGACTTTGATTATATTAAATATTTTATTGAACGTATTTTAATTATAGAATCTATGGCCTACAAAGAAGT
>JBDNGI010000503.1:0-7229 GCA_041689345.1 Halanaerobiales bacterium | reverse complement strand
CTGGACTTTTCAATAAAAAAATACTACAACAGAGAATTAAAAATTATACTATTGAAAATATCGAAGATAAATTAACTCAAATTAAAAACTGGCAAAAAAGTTTACAGAATATAAAAGGATTGAAAGAAAAAATGACTACAATCTGCTTTTTTAAGTGCTCTTTTTGAAGATATATTAGGATACAGAAATGAACCTCAATTAGATAAATGGACAATGGAGATAGAATGTTCTACTGATATTGATGCTAAAACTCCTGATGGTATATTAGGATTTTATAGTAAGGATAAAGGAAAAGAAAATGAAGGTTTACTTGGAATTATTACGAGTTGGGATATTCCAGAGATTTATAATAAATTAAGTGTCTAATATTTAAATTAATAAATAATATAAAATGAATTTTTAGTCAAATATTCCATTAGAGTATTAATATCAACTAAATGGAGGAATAAATAAATGAATAATTTCAGCGAAAAAGTTAATTTTATTTGGAATATAGCAAATCTATTAAGAGGACCATATAAGCCAGAGGGTTATGGTAATGTAATATTACCTATGGCCGTTTTAAGACGCTTTGACTGTATTCTAGAGCCGACCAAAGATAAGGTTTTAGAAAGAGCTAAAGAGGTTAATATACCAGAAATATTAAATGCAGAAGCTGGCTTTAACTTTCACAATAAAATAGAATTTGATTTTAACAAGTTATTAGATGACCCAGATAATGTAGCAGCTAATTTGAGAGCTTATATAAGAGGTTTCAGCAAAAATGTAAGAGAAATTATAGAGCATTTTGATTTTGATAAGGATATTACCAAGATGGATTCAAATAACTTACTTTTCATCACAATTAAAGAATTTAATAAGAT
Source organism: Halanaerobiales bacterium (assembly GCA_041689345.1). Taxonomy (GTDB): domain Bacteria; phylum Bacillota; class Halanaerobiia; order Halanaerobiales; family DTU029; genus JBDNGI01. The sequence goes on along the minus strand of JBDNGI010000503.1, from coordinate 6,366 downwards.
AGACCTGCATCCAGAAAAGGTAAATAATCAGGAAATGGGATACATTTTCGAAGAGTTAATAAGAAGGTTTTCTGAAAACGCAGAAGCTGGTGACCATTATACACCAAGAGAAGTTATCAGATTAATGATAAATATCTTATTAAATGAAGAAGGAGATTATATAACTAACCCTGGGAATATTACTACTGTTGGTGATTTTGCCTGTGGAACTGGGGGTATGCTTTCTGTAGCTGAAGAATATATTCATGAGATGAACCCTGATGCTCAGGTTGAGATGTTTGGTCAGGAAATAAATGCTCAGACTTATGCTATCTGTAAAGCTGATACTTTAATCAAAGGTGAAGATGCTGAAAATATTGCTCTTGGTAATTCACTAAATAAAGATGACCAGCATTCAGATTTGAAAATAAGATATGGTCTGATGAATCCTCCATTTGGTGTAAGCTGGAATCAGTATAGCAAAGATATTAAAGCAGAACATAAAAATCAGGGTTTTGATGGCAGATTTGGTGCAGGCACACCAAGAACTTCTGATGGTTCTTTGCTTTTCTTACAGCATTTAATCTCAAAGATGAAAAAGGATAAAAAAGGTAGCAGAATGGCTATTATCTTTAATGGCTCTCCTCTATTCACTGGTGATGCAAATAGTGGCGAGAGTGAGATTAGACGCTGGATTATAGAAAATGATTTGTTAGAATGTATAATAGCTCTCCCAGAAGAATTGTTCTATAACACTGGTATAGCTACTTATATTTGGGTCTTATCAAACAGAAAAAATAATAATTTAGAAAAAGGACCTATCAGAAAGAATAAAATTCAGTTAGTTGATGCAACTAGCTTTTCTGAACCAATGCGTAAAAGTTTAGGAAAAAAAAGAAATGAAATTTCTGATAAACAGATTCAAAGAATAAGTAAGATTTATGGTGCTTTTCAGGAAAATGAATACTCCAAAATATTTGATAAAGAGGAATTTGGTTACCTTAAAGTTCGAATCGAAAGACCACTAAAATTAAACTTTAAAATTACTGAAGATAGAATTGAAAACATTTATGCTAAAAATACTTTCTCAAAGTTATTTGATGAGGAAAAATATAATAAACTAAAAAAACTATCAGAAGCACCTGAGTTTAATGCTAAAGATAAAAAGAAATTAGCAAAGTTAGAAGAAGGTAAAGAACTTCAGGATAAGATTTTAAATAGATTAAGAGAACATATTGATGAAGATAAAATTTGGAAAAATAGAGAAGAATTCAAAGAAGTACTAAAAGATATTTTAGGTGATTTAGACTTAAAACGTTTTTTAATGAAAGCTGTAAGACAGGGATTAGCTAAAAGAGATGAAACAGCTAATTACTGTAAAAAAAGAGGCAAGATTGAATCAGATACTGACCTTCGTGATTATGAAAGAATTCCTTTCAGTCATAAGGTAGAAGAATATAAACAGGATTATTCTAAATTTGTGGAAGAAGAGAAGGAAAATATCATAGCTTATTTTGAAAAAGAAGTAAAGCCACATGTTCCAGAAGCTTGGGTAGATTATTCTTCTACCAGAGTCGGCTATGAGATTCCATTTACCAGATATTTTTATGAGTTTGAAGAACTAGAACCTTCTCATGAAATTAAAGAAGATATTGAAAATCTGGAAGCAGAAATCAATGAGATTATGCAGAAAGTTTTAGGGTAGTGGTCATGGTGAGAGAATATAAAAGATATGATGAGTATAAGGATAGTGGGATTGAATGGTTAGGGGAAATACCAAAAACTTGGATATTAAGTAAAGTCAAATATGAATATAATTTCTTTACTGGATTTACTCCCTCATCTGGTGATGATAGTTATTACGACATAGATGGTTATAACTGGTTAAATATATCTGATATTAAAAACAAGTATGTATATAAAGCAAATTCTAAAATAAGTCATAAGGCTATAAGAGATTATAGACCTAGAATCAGCAAAAAAAATAGTTTGGTTTTTAGTTTTAAATTAAGCATTGGTAAAACTGCTATACTTAAAAATAATATTTACACAAATGAGGCTTTAGCAACTTTTGAAAAAAATAAAAAGAATAATATTAGATATTTATATTATATAGCTCCAATTTTTATTCCCAAAAATGCAAAAGAAAATATTTATGGAGCTAAAATATTGAACCAAAGATTAATAAATGATGCTTTATTACTTAAACCACCAAAACAAGAACAACAAAAAATAGCAACTTTCCTTGGTTATAAGACAGCTGAAATAGATGAAATAATAAACAAAAAAGAAAGTCTTATAGACTCACTCGAAAAATATAAAAAATCAGTTATAACTGAAGCTGTAACTAACGGTAAATTAGGAGATAAATACCTCAATGAAGATGGAGAATTAGTTGATGAGATTGAGATGAAAGATAGTGGGATTGAGTGGATAGGGGAGATACCTAAAAGATGGGATAAAATTAAATTTAAATATTTGTTTTCATATCAAAAAGGAAATTCACCAAATGAATATTTAGATAAAGTTAATGGAGTACCTTATCTTTCTATGGATTATCTTAGAGGTAATAATGATGAAATAACATATGTTAGAAATGACCCTAATATGATTAAAGTTGAAAATAATCAAATATTACTATTATGGGATGGTTCAAATTCTGGAGAGTTTATTAAATCAAAAAAAGGATTATTATCATCAACAATGTCAGTTATTACTGATATTAAGATAGATAAAGATTTTTCTTTTTATTATTTTAAGGCTTCAGAAAAATATTTAAAAGACCAAACAATAGGTATGGGAATTCCTCATGTAGATTCTAAGATTTTAAAAAATATTTATTTTACTGTACCTAATAAAAATTTGCAACAAAAAATAGCATCATTCCTCGACCAAAAAACATCAGAAATAGATTTTCTAATAGAAAAAACAAAAAAATCAACAGAAAAATATAAAGAATATAAAAAGTCTCTTATCTTTGAAGCTGTTACTGGTAAGATTGATTTAAGAGATTACGAATTAGAAGGGGGAGAAGAAATTGTTGAGCACAATAACTCCAGAGAAACTAAAAGAGAAGAGTTTTCAGAGGTTAATTAAAGAATACCTAACTAAAGAAAACGGCTATACTGAAAGTGCTAATGTTAACTATGATAAATACCATGCCTTAGATAAAGAAATGCTATTTGGATTTTTAGAATCTACCCAGAAAAAAACTATGACTAAACTTAAAGATATTTACGGTGCTGAATATAAGCAGAAGATAATAAAAAGATTAGATGAAGAACTGGCCAGAAGAAGTATGATTGATGTTTTAAAACATGGCATTAAAGACTATGGCCATCAGCTTAAGTTTACCTATTTCAAACCTCCTACAGAATATAATGTTGAATTAAACGAAAAATATCAGCAGAACATCTTTTCTGTGATTGAAGAATTAAACTATTATGAGGATAAGCGTATTGATTTGGTGGTATTTTTAAATGGACTTCCTATTATTACTATGGAATTAAAAAATCAGGATACAGGGCAGAATTACAAGAATGCTATCAATCAGTATAAGCACACCAGGTCACCAAATCATAAATTATTCAGATTTAAGCAGCGTTCAATAGTTAATTTTGCTGTTGATAAAGATGAAATCTATATGACAACTGAGCTAAATGATGAAGATACTTTCTTTTTACCTTTCAATCAGGGTAAAGGTAGTGGTAAATCTAAAAGAGCAGGTAATCCAGAAGTAGAAGGTAAATTAAAAACTCACTATCTCTGGGAGAAAATCCTTCAAAAAGACCAGCTCTTAGAAATACTGCAGAAGTTTGTTTTTGTAGATGAAGAAAAAGAAGTCGATGAGCAGGGTAATGTGCATCGTGATGAAAAATTAATCTTTCCGAGATTTCATCAATTAGATGTTGTTACTAAAATTTTAGCTGATGCAAAAGCAAACAAAGCAGGACATAAATACTTGGTTCAGCACAGTGCTGGAAGTGGCAAAACATATTCTATTACCTGGCTGGCATACAGACTATCCAGCCTACATGATGAAAATAATAACCCTATATTTAACAGTGTTATAGTTGTTACTGATAGAGTTTCCCTTGACCAGCAATTGCAGGATACAATCTATCAAATTGACCACAAACTTGGTGTTGTAGCAAAAATAGATAAGGACGCTAATCAGTTGGCTGATGCAATAAATAATGACACAAATATAATCATTTCTACTATTCAAAAGTTTCCTTTTATACTCGATAAAGTTACAGATACTAAAGATAAAAACTATGCTATCGTGATAGATGAAGTTCATTCATCAACCAGTGGTAAGCAGATTTTAGCTTTAAAAGAATCTCTATCACTGGAAGAAGCAGCAGAGATGGACCGACGGGCAGAGATGGATACTAAAGATGTAGAGGATAAAATAAATGAAGAACTAACAAGAGTGCAGAGTTTAGATACTATTAGTTTCTTTGGCTTTACAGCTACACCTAAATCATCAACCTTAGAACTATTTGGTACCAGAACTAAAGATGGTAAAAAAGAACCTTTTCATGTCTATTCTATGCGTCAGGCAATAGAAGAAGGTTTCATTTTAGATGTACTAGAAAACTACATGACATATAAGACATACTATCAGGTAAATAAAAAGATTGAAGATGACCCAGAGTTTGATAAATCAAGGACTTCAAAAGAAATTGCGAGATATGTAAGTCTTCATCCTACAAATATTCAGCAAAAAACAGAGATAATGGTTGAGCATTTTAGGGATAAAACTATGCATAAAATTAATGGTGAAGCTAAAGCAATGCTTGTTACTTCTTCCAGACTTCATGCAGTAAGATACAAGCTGGCATTTGATAAGTACATTAGAGAAAAAGGCTACACTGATTTACAGACATTAGTTGCCTTTTCTGGAACAGTTAAAGATGATGGACAGGATTATACTGAATATAAAATAAATGACGGCATACCACAGTCCGAAACAGCTAAAGAATTTGATAAAGATGATTATCAGATACTATTGGTAGCAAATAAGTTCCAGACAGGATTTGACCAGCCTAAACTGCACACAATGTTTGTAGATAAGAGATTAAGAAAAGTAAATGCTGTTCAAACTCTATCAAGATTAAACAGAACCTATAAAGGAATTAAAGAAGATACTTTTGTACTTGATTTTGCTAATGATGGTGAAGACATTAGAAAAGCTTTTGAACCATATTATGAAGTAACACGCCTTGATTCAGATAATATTGACCCTAATGAGATGTACACACTTCGTGATGAAATAATGGATTCTATGATAATAAGCATTGATGATGTAGAGGCATTTGCAGAAGCTTATTACAATAGTGATAATAAAGCAGAAATTATTGCAGCTGGTGATAATGCTTTATCTCATTCAGAAGAGAGAATAAAAGAGTTAACTGAGGATGAAAAGTTAGAATTTAGAGGAAAAATTAAAAGATACATTAATATATATAATCTGGTGTTACAGGTTCATCCAATTAAGGATACTGAGCTTCATAAGCTAAATATCTATTTAAGGTTCTTGCTTAAAAGAATTGATATTGAAACACCTGGTAAAGTAGATGTTTCAGATAAAGTTTTTTTAGAATATTTTGAGCTTGAAGCAAGAGAAGAAGATATTAATTTAATAGATGAAAATACTGATTTAAGTATTAGAGTGGATGGTGGTGGCTATCACACTGAAGAAAAGGAATATTTAAGTGTGATAATTGAAAGATTGAACGAGAGATTTCAGACTAATTTTTCTGAATCAGCCAAAGTGGCTTTAGAACAGGTAAGTAATAAGTTGAAAGCTAATGAAAATCTTAAAAAGAGAGCTAAAGCTAATGGACTAGAGGATTTTAAATTTGCAGTCAAAAATGAATTTAAAGATACTGTTGTTGAATCCTATGCAGAGAATACAGAATTCTATGGAAGAATTTTAAATGATAAAGAATTTAAAAATAAAGTTTTAGATTTGCTTTTAGTTGATATTTATAACAGCTTGAATAAGGAGGAAAATTAAATTATTAGGGTTAATTTGGGTCAATTTAGATCACTTTTTTAAGAGACAACAATCACCAAGAGGGTTAAAAATGTGAAAAAAAATGAAGAATGAATCTCCCAAAAAAAGAAATTAGCCTTGATGAATAATATCGGCTTATTTTTTCATCTTGATAGATAATGAAATGATGAAATATAAATGAAAAATTGAAAAATGAAAGAGGAAAAGAAGGGAAAAGGGTGGAAAAAAGACAATGAAAAGGTAAATATAAGGGAAATAAAAACTTTAATAAAAGGGAAATAAAAGAAGAGAGATAAGGAGAGAGAAAAGCAAGCAGGTGTTATCAAAGGTTCTAGTAAGGAAAAAGTAATAAAAAAATAATT
>JBDNGI010000502.1:0-3531 GCA_041689345.1 Halanaerobiales bacterium | reverse complement strand
TTATTGATGAATTTTTGACCCAATATAATTATCTTATGGCCGTATCATTTATTGTATTACTGCCATGCATAATTTTATTTTTCTTCACACAAAGATATTTTATAGAGGGGATAGCATTAACAGGTACGAAACAATAAAAATAATATTTAAATTTGATAAAGGTTTAAAATTAAGAAAGAAAAATATAAGAACGCTATTTTAATCGAAGTAGGTAGAAATCACCACCCGTTTTGTTATATTAACTTAATCAAAGATGGGAATATTAGTTTACTAATAGCTCTGTGCCCCTATTTTATGAAGGATCAAAATGAAAGGAGGATAGGTATTGTCTGGGGTAAAAAAGTATGGGCTAAGTCTTAAATGCAAATAATTATGTAGCCAATAAGGCTTATAATTTAAAAGGAGGTGATAAATAGAGGGAAGGATTATTTTAAGCTGAAATAAATTTTTATAAAGGAGGAGTTTATTATAATGAAAAGAAGAAATTTGGTATTTACGTTTATATTTATGTTTAGTTTTTTGGTTAGTAGTGTAATGGGAGCCGAGGTAATGGAAATAGATTTTTGGTCTTCAGGTGGACCTGAAGTAAGACAGGGCCTGGAAGAGGCAATAGAATTTTATGAAGCAGAAAATCCAAATATTAAAGTTAAACTTTCAATGTTTTCTACTTGGGTGGATATGAGTCAAAGATTATTAATGTCATTAGCAGCAGGCGATCCCCCTGACTGTGCTCGGATGAAACCATTAACAGCGGGTGATATGGCGTCAAAAGGTGCTCTTGAGCCTCTAACTCCTTATATGAAAAAATCTGGGTTGGATCCATCTGAATTTGTTGACATCCTAATAGAAAAAGCTTCAGTGTATCAAGGAGTACAGTATGTTCTTCCAATGGGTGCTTCCGTTCCAATTATGTACTACAATGTAGATCTTTTTAAGGAAGCAGGGCTTGATCCAAATACACCGCCTGATACATGGGATGATTTACTTCAGTATAGCAAAAAAATGACACACCCAGAAAAAGATCAATGGGGATATTATGGTCATGCACAAGGAGCATATCATACATTTATGATGTTTCTTTGGCAAGCAGGAGGAGAGTACATGTCTGATGATTTAACAACTCCACTTTTTAATTCAGAAGCTGGTATTGAGGCTCTACAATTTATGGTTGATCTTGTGCACAAATATGAAGTTCAACCCCCTCCACAGTTATATGATCGGCAAGAGATATTAGAGGGAAATGTTGGTATCTGGGAAAGAGCATTGTCTGGATTAAGTTTTTTTAAGGTAAATGCTCCCGATCTTAATTGGCGCACAGCAAGATTAGCCAAAAATGTTAGAAGAACATCTATGGAAATGTCTGAAGGTTCAATAATATTTTCAGAAAGTAAAAATAAGGATGAGGCATGGGATTGGATAAATTTCTTAAGCACTGACCCTAGGGCTGGCATAGCTTTTTATGAAGCTTATGGGCATGTTCCGACTACTAAAAAAGTACTAAGTCTTCCATATTTCCAGGAAGACCCCTTAGTTGGTCCAGCAGTATGGCATATGTTGAATGATCTTAATGCTCGTCCGATAATGCCTAAAGCACAAGAAATATTTAATGAAATAACTGATGAAATAGAGCAAGCTATTTATTTAAGAAAAAGTCCTGAAGAAGCTTTAGATGATGCAGAAAAAACTGTCATAGAAATAATAGAAAATATTGAGTGGTAAAAAGTAATGGAAGAGTAAAGAGGGTTCAATCCCTCTTTACTTCTTGATTTTGAGCTCAGCATGGGCAATAACTTAGGGTAGTCCACTACAGACTAGGTAGAAGGAACTGTTAGTTAACAGCAAGGGTGTCCATCGTGAGGTGGAATCTGAATGAAGCCTAAAACAAAATTGCGACCTGACGAACAGGAACTCTATATAAGGCTGGTTAGAACGGATGAGTTTGCAATACAAAATAAAGTCCAATACTATCCGAATTCTAAGTAGTAAAGACAGCAGTTGAGTGGGATGAAGGTTATTGCACCCTTACCTAGGGGGGCTGAATGGTATGCTTTGTAAGAGAATGAATTTTCTCTCTAAGTAACTTATACCGAGAGGTATAGCTGAGAACATTCAGAAGTCAGTTTAAATCATAGTATTATTAGAATCTTTTCGAAAGTTAAGGCTAGGGGAAGGACTTGACGGTAATTAAATAAGAGTTATTAAGAGGGTAAGTCACGTTTAAAAGCTGCAACCCTGAACAGGGACTATCTAACTGAGAATAGAGTGGAACTCGAAGGTAAAAGTTAGGAGAGCCTAGTAAATACTACGCTTAATACATGAACATAGTTCACTTATATACTACCGAGCCGCCGTGTACGTGAACCGTATGCCCGATGGTGTGAGAGGTTGGCAGAGAAACTCCGCCTCCTACTCGATTTTTATAAATTTAAATTTGTGAAATATTATAGCAGAAAGGTAGGATAATAAAATGGATAATAAAAATAATTTATCATGGTGGGAAAAACCGCTTAGAATTGTTCAGACAGTTTTAAGAGAGCCGGATATTGTTAATTATAATGCTAATAGTGTAGTTGATTATCTTATTGATATAGGTGCAAATACATTAGTAGTAAACGCTGGTGGGATAGTAGCTTTTTACAATTCTAAGGTAGATCCTCACTATAAAAATAGATTTGGAAAAAATGAAGATATACTAAAAAAAATTGTGCCTCTTGCACATAAAAACGGAATTAAAGTAATTGTTAGAGTTGATTTCCGTGGCGCCAAAAAATATATATTTGAGAGACATCCAGAATGGTTTGGAAAAAATAAAGATGGTTCTTGGAAAATAATTGCAGGCGATATCTACTCTGCTTGTCCTAATTCTCCTTATAGAAGAGAACATGCCTATAAAATAATAAAGGAAGTTCTTGCTGATTTTAATGTAGACGGTATTTGGGAAAATGCTGCCTCTTTCCCTGGTATGTGTTATTGTTCTTCATGTCGAAAAAAATTCAAAGAAGAACATGGTTTTGAAATACCTATGGAAGAAAACTGGGATAATTCAGTCTTTCGTATTTACCATGAATGGCGCCATAAATGTAAACTTGAACAAACAAAAGACTGGAGAGAGGTTATTAAATCCTCTGGAGAAAAAGCATATTGTTCGGAGTTTCCTGGTCCAAATCTACATGGTTGGGCGTATGAAGGCGCACTAGATGTAGATAGACACGCTAAATATTTAGATTTCCTTTTAGGTTGTTGTTTTATCATTGGGAGAGAGTCATATGGGTCTCCATTCTTGCAAACACCAATTTGGGCATCGATGGAATTAATAAAATATTTAAAATCAGTTGATAATGAAAAAGTTCCTGTTGTACTTTTTGGTCATCTAGAGCAGACTTCTCGTTATACAGCTGAACCACCAAGAGATTTAAGTCTATGGATGGAAAATGTATTAGCAACCGGTGGTTCTTTCTGGGACTGTACTTTTGTAGGTCAACATCCTGCAATAGCTCCAGATAAGCGGAATATAGATATTGTGAAAAAATA
>JBDNGI010000501.1:0-5410 GCA_041689345.1 Halanaerobiales bacterium | reverse complement strand
TAAAGGCACTTCCCCTAACCCTGTAGGAATGTTTAACACTTCAACTGTAGAGCGTAGGACTTGTGGAGCATCCCACGGTACCTATATTTTCTCGCATATCGTAGCCAACTAAGGCTCAGGCTAATCAACTAGGCTCTTTAACAAGCCTCATCCAAATCTACGATTTGGGTGGGGTCGTTGACTATTCTCCATTCTAAAAACAACTGTTGCTATAGGACCAAGTATAGCTGATGTAATTATAGGTGGCAGCCAAATAAATGGATTTTTAATTATATTAGGAATCTGCAGCATTGAAGTACCTAAACCCTGAGCCAGAAGTCCCCCAAATTTATTTTCCCGATAACTAGCCACTGCAAAACCTATCATTTGAGTTGCACATCCTACAGTAGCTGCACCAGCTGCTAATCCATTTAAGCCCAATGATATAGCTAAGGCAGCACTACTGATAGGCAGAGTAAGTATTATACCCATTAGAGTAGATACAGCTATCCCCATGGGTATAGGGTGTAATTCAGTAGTAATATTAATTAAGTTACCAAGCCAGCTCATCAACGAAACAACAAAGGGTCCAACCCATTGTCCTATTAGACCTCCAACTATAATAGTACCTGCAGGAATCAAAACTATATCAAGCTTAGTTCTTCCTTGAATCAGACGAGAAAACTCAGCACCTGCTAATGAAGCAACTAATGCACCAACTGGTTCACCAATATGTATCAGCAATGAATTAGTAGGTAATATTTCAATAGTACCTGCACCTATAGCTCCAGTAATAATAGCAGCAAAAATACCCAGTGGTGCTACCCCGATACTATAAGCAACACCAGCACCAATAGCCGGCCCCATTAAATTTTGTGCAATTATACCGAATTGGATAAGACTATTAATGTTTAAATATGTACCTATTTGTTTCAAAATCAAGCCAATGATTAATGAAGCAAATAAACCGAGGGCCATACCATTTAGAACTTTTACCAGGTAATCTTTTATTTTATTACTTATTTTCATCTAATCACTCCCGTATTTCTGTTTGTATTGTCAAAACACAATTTAATATATTTAATTTTATTTCAAGGTTATTACAACAACTCCTAGGGCTTGACCTTTAGGTCGTCCTTTAGGGTTTTTACAATTAGAGTTAACTGCCACTATGTTTCAAAATATCTGCAAATTTATATATCATATATGACAATAAAAACCAGTATTATTTATTTGTAATAACAAGAAAAAAACAGAAGTGCTATATGATTAACACTGGAACAATATACCCTTTAATATAAATTACATAAGCCTTTTTATCCCTGAAACAAACCCCTTAATAGCATCTAATAACTTCTCTTTATTATCCCCGTGTTTTTCTATTATCTTAACCAAAGCAGTACCGATAATTACCCCATCAACTGGTTCTAATATCTCCTTAACTTTTTCAGGTCCATCTATCCCAAAACCAAGAGCAAGTGGGAGATTTGTATAATTTCTCACTCTCTCCAAATATGATTTGATTGAAACCATCGGCCCTTGTTTACTCCCTGTAATACCGAGTAAAGATACACAATAAATAAAACCTCTACTTAATTTTCCTATCAACTCCAAACGGCTATCTGATGTTACTGGAGTTACCATTAGAACAGGCGATAGATTATTATCAATAAGTTTCTGCAAAAAATCTTCATCCTGGTCAAAGGGTAGGTCAGGAATTATTACTCCAGATACACCTGCTGCAATAGCGTCTTTAATAAATCTATCTTTTCCATAACTTAATAAAGGATTTATATAGCCCATCAATAGATATGGTGTATTAATTTCATCTTTAATACTAGTCAACATTTTCAGTATTTTATTAAGGGTAGTACCTGACTGTAGAGAACGCTGACCTGCAGCTTGAATTACAGGACCATCTGCCAGAGGGTCTGAAAATGGAATGCCAACTTCTATCAAATCAGCACCATTTCTATCCAAGCATAACATTATTTCTTTAGTCATTTCTAAATCAGGATCACCTGCTGTAATAAAAGGCATTAATGCTTTCTTATCAATAAATACTTTTTCTATTTTATTAGGAATATCCCTGTTTTCAATACCTTTTAAGGCTATATCATTCACTATAGTTCAACTCCCTTATATCTTAATATTGAATTTACATCTTTATCTCCCCTACCAGATAAATTTATTACTACTGTTTGATCTTTTTCTAATGTAGGGACAAATTTTTTAGCATATGCCAGGGCATGAGAGCTCTCAAGAGCAGGAATAATTCCTTCTGTTTTGCATAAAAGTCCAAAGGCATCAATAGCTTCAGCATCAGTAACTGATTTATATTGTACTCTTTTGATATCATTCAAGTAACTATGTTCTGGCCCGACACCTGGATAATCTAAACCAGCCGAGACAGAGTGTGCAGGTATAATCTGACCATCATCATCCTGGAGTAAATATGATTTACTACCGTGTAAGACACCGATTCTCCCCTTAGTTATACTTGCAGCATGTTTATCAGTATCAATACCCTCCCCAGCTGCCTCTACTCCAATTAATTGAACGTTGTCAGCACTAATAAAAGGAAAGAATATACCCATAGCATTGCTTCCTCCCCCAATACAGGCTATAATATAATTTGGTAAACTCCTCTCCCTTTGATAGAATTGTTCTTTCAATTCATCACCGATAACACGTTGAAAATCTCTGACCATCATCGGATAAGGATGAGGACCTACAACTGAACCTATTATATAATGGGTATCTTCTACACTTGTTACCCAATCCCTTATTGCTTCATTTGTCGCATCTTTTAATGTCTGAGTGCCTGAATATACAGGTTTAACTTCTGCCCCTAATAGTCTCATTTTAATTACATTTAATTCTTGTCGTTCCATATCTTTAATTCCCATGTAAACACAACAATCCAAACCAAATTTTGCCGCCGCCGTAGCTGTAGCAACTCCATGTTGTCCTGCCCCAGTTTCTGCAATAATACGCTTTTTTCCCATTCTTACTGCTAATAAAATCTGTCCTAATGTATTATTGATCTTATGAGCACCAGTATGATTTAAGTCCTCCCTTTTTAAATATATTTTAGCCCCTCCAAGTTGTTTTGTTAATTTCTCTGCAAAATACAATGAAGTAGGTCTCCCACTGTAATTTTTTAATAAATCAGCTAACTCTAATTTAAATTTTTCATTATCTTTTTGTTCTAAATATACACTTTCTAACTCTTCTAAGGCAGGTATCAAAGTTTCAGGTACAAAACTACCACCAAACTCACCAAAGTATCCTTTTTTTATTTTAGCATCAACAGCCATTGTTTTATCCCTCCATTATGATAAAATTTTATGAATCATCGCCATAACATCATTAAGCTATCTAATATTGCTCATCTCTATAACCGTTGCAAATATTCTTAGACATTATTAGATATTTTGGAATATAATTATACTAAAGCCAACATAACGTGTTATTATAATTCTAATGTTTATTAATAATTTTCATAATTCTATTCAATAAATTCTTATCCTTAATTCCTGGTGAGGATTCTAACTTACTATTTAAATCAACTGCCGCCATATTTACTTTCATTAATGCGGTGCTTATATTATCAAAACCCAGTCCACCAGCTAAAATAAACGGTTTTTTTATATCTAGTTGTTCAAAAATATCCCAATTAAAGCTTTTTCCTGTACCACCCTTGTTTTTCCCAACTTTACTATCAAAAAGATAATAGTCTGCACATTTATATTTATTTATTTCTTCTTTTACTTTTTCTAGTGGGGTCTCTATGCCAATACTGATCGACTTTATTGTCCGCAAGGGAAAATCTTTAATAAGTTGTGGATCCTCACTACCGTGAAATTGTATATAATCAAATAATTTGCTAGCCAATATATCTTCTAGTAATTGCCGTTCAGGGTTCATTGTGACAGCTACTCTACTAATAAAAGGAGGAAGATCTTTTGTTAACAATTTAACATCTTTTATTTCAACTTGCCGGGGACTTTCTGCCAGTATAAACCCAAGGGCATCAACACCTAATCGATTACAGATAAGCACATCTTCTCTCCTGGTAAGCCCACAAACCTTAATTTTCATACAAAATACCTCCCATACAAAACATACTTTCTTAATTATCCTCATAACGGAAATTCTTAAATAGACGGGGATCTTAGAGGCAGTTGTTATCTGATCAAATCCAGTTCATAAAGAAAATAGTTCTTTTATTTTTTCTACCGGGTCTGAAGATCTCATTAAGCTTTCCCCAATTAAAACCCCATTAATTCCCACCTTTTCTAAATAATTTATATCATCCCTGTCTTTTATCCCACTCTCTGCAATAATATAATAATTTTCTCTTACTCTTTGATTTTCCAGTTCTCTAACTATCTTTGCTGTATTTTCCAGACTCACTGAAAAATCATTTAAATTACGATTATTAATACCTATTATTTCACAATTGGACTCTATCGCTTTATTTAAATCATCCAGATTATGAACTTCCACCAAAGCCTGCATACCAAGTGAATGAGTAATTTTTACTAATTCCTTTAGTTCTGCTTTAGTAAGAATTGTTGATATTAATAAAATAACATCTGCACCAATAAAAAAGCTCTCATACACCTGAATGGGATCGATTATAAAATCCTTACGTAATAATGGTGAATTAGTCTTTTTTCGTAGATTTATCATTATCTCTTTACTGCCTTGAAAAAACTTTTCGTCAGTCAAAATAGATACTGCACCTGCACCAGCTTTTACATATTTTTCTAATTGACTCACAGGATTAAAATTAGGGGCGATTACACCTTTACTGGGTGAAGCCTTTTTTATTTCTGCTATAAGTGTTAATCTTTCCTCTGCCAGTCTTTCCTTTAATGATACCCGCAACTTTTTTATATCCTTAACTTCTTTTCTTTTTTCCATAACTATTTTATCTAATATCGTATTCGTTTTATTCTCCTGTCCGATAGAACCAACCCTCACGCAGATACCTCCTGACTATTAGTAAAATTAATTAACTCCTCTAGTTTCTTAAATGCTTTACCACTGTCTACAATATCAACTGCCAACTCAATTCCCCTCTCCCAGGTTTTGGCAAGACCAGTTACCATAAAGGCTGCAGCTGAATTAAACAATACTACGTCTCTTTTTGGTCCAGGTTTACCATTCAAAATATTTAATATTATTTCTTTATTAACTTCGGGAGTACCACCAATAAGCTCATTTATATCAGACCGCTTAAGTCCAACCTCTTCAGAAGTTACTTCAAGTTCTTCTACTATATTATCATGTAAATAAGCCACCTTATTAACTCCATCTAAGGTGAATTCATCCACTTTACCATTACCATTTACAACCATAGCACTTTTAACTCCCAGATTATTTAATACATTAGCTACTGGATATACCAGTGAATGATGAT
>JBDNGI010000500.1:0-5361 GCA_041689345.1 Halanaerobiales bacterium | reverse complement strand
GACATCCAATCATATTTAGAAGAGTTGTCTTTCCTGAGCCAGAGGGACCAAAAACCGTGGTGAACTCCCCTTTTTCTACCATTAAATCAATACCCCTTAAAGCCCGTACATCAATCTTGCCCTGTTGATATATTTTTTCAACACCTTTAAGTTCCAATAAAGACATTATAATTGCCTCCTTTTAATATTATGTAATATGTTTACATCACTAAGGCTGTGGGCCAAATCTGTGCTAATAACCAAAGCCTTTAATCCCTGACTGACCAGTTTGACTACTATAGCTGCAGCAACACTGATTATAATAATACTTCTTTTTGCTTATGTCAATAGTTTTTTAGGGAATATAACTTTACCTAAAACTGCTTCAAGAAAAGATAAGCTTATAAAAAGCAAAAAATCTGTTAATTTGACGAAATAGTGCATATTAACACTTTTCTTATAATTTTACCATTTATATTGGAAAAAATCTAATTTCTTTTATTTTCTAAAAATTATACCAATAAAAACTTGCAAAATAGTTTTTAATAAAGTATAATAACTAGTATAAGAGATCCATAAGCTTATAAGAAAATAAGGAGGGTGATATTTATGTCACATTTAGAGGTTATTTCTTTTCTACTTGAACACGCATCAGAACAAAATGTTCTTGATTATGTAGCTCAAAAGATTAGAACAAGTGAAAATTATTTTTCAAGATTCAATAAAGAAAAATTGTTAACAGACTTTACATTTTCTATTTAAATATATGACTTTAATCAATACTTAGTATATAATTAAAGTTTATAAAATTGAAAATTAAGGAATAAGACACAAAAAAGGTCAGGAATTTACTTCTTGGCCTTTTATTTATCGTAATAACTTTTGGGTTAAGACCCATAGGGCCTGATCTTTAGGTCATCCTTGAGGCCTAATCGAATATGGTCATACTAAAGCCTACATCGCGTAATATTAATTAAAGGCTTTAGTGAGGGCTAATCGAATATGGTCATACTAAAGCCTACATCGCGTAATATTAATTAAAGGCTTTAGTGAGGCCTAATCGAATATGGTCATACTAAAGCCTACATCGCGTAATATTAATTAAAGGCTTTAGTGAGGGCTTCCACATCCCCTACTATTTAACTACAGTTAACTTCTTTTCTGTCAAAAGGGCCTTTTTTAAAGCCTCATCAACAGTAGATATTATAGATATATTAAGTGCTAGCTTTTGATCAATATCATTCTTATTCTCCAAGGGAATTAGTACCCTCTTGATACCTGCCTGCTCAGCAGCATGTATCTTCTCCCGAACACCTCCGACAGGTTTTACTTTGCCCTGAATAGAGACTTCCCCGGTTACGGCAATATCCTGTCTAAGTGGGATTTTTTCAATAGCACTGATGATAGCTAGTAAGATAGCAATACCTGCAGAAGGTCCATCTACATTACCACCACCAACAATATTAACATGTAAGTCATAATCTGCCATACTCTTTCCTGTTATTCTCCGTACAACTACAGCAGCATTAAAGAGAGAGTCCTTGGCCATACTACCAGCAGTCTCATTAAAGCGGATTTTCCCTTTATCTTTTTCTTCAGCCGGAAAGGCTACAGCTTCAATTTCGATTATTGAACCAATAAAGCCATGTACCCCTAGACCAAATATCTTACCAATCTGTGCCTTTTGACTAACTTCCACCTTATTATAAGGTGTCATACGTCTATTTTGTAAGGCCTGATGTAATATAGTTTGACTTATAATCAAAGAACTACTATTAGAATTATTTTCATATAAGGCAAGACTGTAGGCATCTAATAGAAGATTTATCGCAGTTCTTCCCTCTATAGTATAATTACTGATTATTGTTGGTATTTCTTTCTCTACCTGTACATCTAATTTCCTAACTGCATTCTCTACTATATTTTGAATATCCATTTTGTTTAAGGGATTAAAGAAGACTTCAGCACAACGAGAACGGAAGGCTGGATTAATTGATTCAGGACTCCTTGTGGTAGCTCCAATCATTATAAAATCCGCTGGAGCCCCTTCTTTAAATAGCTTTTTTATATATAATGGAACATTATCACTATTTTCATCATAATATGAGGATTCAAACATAACCCGTTTATCTTCCATGACTTTTAGAAGTTTGTTCTGCAGCATAGGGTCAAGTTCACCGATCTCATCGATGAATAAAACCCCGCCATGTGCCTCTGTAACCAGTCCTGTCTTGGGCTCAGGAACACCTTCATCAGCTAGATTTCTCCTTGCCCCTTGATATATAGGGTCATGAACAGAACCCAATAATGGATTTGTTACTTCCCGGGGATCCCAACGTAATGTAGTACCATCTACCTCAACAAATTTGGAATCATCATAGAAAGGCGTATTGGCCCTTTCCCTTGCTTCTGCTAACGCCAAACGTGCAGCAGTAGTTTTCCCTATACCTGGAGGCCCATATAATATTACATGTTGGGGGTATGGTGAAGCAATCTTAGAGACCAAAGCCTTAATTGCTGTATCCTGACCAATTACTTCATTGAATTTCTGAGGTCTTACCATATCCAGAGTAGTTCTATTTAAATTTCTAGTTTCCATTATCTCCAATTGAGCTAGTCTTCTTAATGTCTTAGCATTATCAGCAGTCTTTTTATCACTAACTATTTCTTTCTTTATTTCTTGAATATATTCCTGCTGTCGCTTTTCCATCCTAACTGCTATCTGTTCTTCCAAATCTCTTTCTACAGATCTTTCAGCTAAAAGGTCGGCGATTTTATTTTCTAATTTATTAATCCGATCATCTATCCTGCTTCTACTAATTTCTATAGAACGATCACCATAAACTATTCTCTCCAGAGCCGTCAATTTAATATACAGTTTTTCAGAACTAATCATATCTAAGGCATCTATTTTATTTGCTTTAAGGACAAATCTTTCTCTACCATAGATATTGTTAATTTTTTTATATAATGCTTTGACAGTACAACACCTTTGATCAGTATCAATAACTACATGATCTTTTCTTTTTTTAAAAATACGGCGCCAGAAAGCCTTCATTTATTTCATTTCCTCATTTCTATGCGTTTTTCACGCTTCAACAACTTGTATTTTTAAGTTAGCATACACATTCTTAAATATCTTTACCTTGATATTATGTACACCAAGTGATTTTATATGTTCATCTAGATCTATTTTCCTTTTATCAATACCATATCCTGCCTTATTAACAGTATCAGCGATATCTTTGGTAGTTACAGATCCAAATAAACGTCCATTTTCTCCTGCTTTTACAGAAATAACAAACTTTTCCTTCTCCAGTTCAGCGACAATTTCTTTAGCTTCAGAGGTTTTTTCTGCCTTCTTTTTCTTCTTAGCTTTTTCCTTATGCTCTAATTGATTGATATTACCCTCTGTTGCTTTTTTTACTAGACCTTTTGGAATTAAAAAATTCCTAGCATATCCATCAGAAACATTAACAATATCACCCTTTGAACCTAACTTTTTTAAATCTTCTTTTAAAATAACTTTCATAACTATACCCTCCATTATAAATATTTTATCTTAAATTACTTTTTATAGCAATAGTAATATCTGACTTTTACTTTACCCCTTATCTCTCCTTAAGTTAAACCAGAGATCTACTAAACCAATTAAGGCTATAATGTAGTAAAAAATCAATACTATAAATATAAATAAAATATATAGTAATTTTGATTTTATTCTGCTTAAGTAATAAATAGCTACAGCAAATCCCTGCAAAAATAATAAAAAAGACAATACTACTAATAAATTTGAACTTATAATATTATATATTTCCTGTGCCCCTGTTGCTGTCCCCCCATACTTCCAGACCATTCTAGATAGCATCGTCAACAAAATAGCTATAGATAGACCCCAACGAGGGAAAGACCAATTTTTAACAGGCTTATATGCTTGAGCATATATCCCCTTCCTTTTCAAATACCAGAAGGTTGCGTAATAAGTCAATGATCCCTGTATAATAGAAGTAATCAAAATAAGGGCAGGATATAATATACTAATAATATTTATATATTGTTCCATTAATAAAGAGAATTCAGATGGTAATTGACTTTGGTCCACAATATTAGTAAATTCCTGTAGTATCTGTTGAATGCCTAATCCCGGTAAAGATGATTGGATAATAAAGACAAGTAAATTTGAGATAAATACTGCAACAATTGTTATAATCAAAGTCTTTAAAGGGTCAAAATCTTCTTTTAGTCCAGAACCTAGAAAAAAGCCAATTAGACCAAACCCTATAATTGAATACATCCCCATAAAAACACCAAGAGTTGTATTTGTTGCTATGCTCAAAATTAAAGTGTTTAATAGGGCAGCAGTAACAATAACTATAAATGCTTGTTTTATATCATATTTCATTATTAGATACACTATAGGGATAGGCCAAATAATATATATAAACAAACTAAAAAAAGGCATCAATAAATATAATAGTGAAAAAAAGACCAGTAATCCAGTGACTTTTAATCCATCTTTCTGTAATTCTATATCTATATTCATTATAAATATTCACCCCAAGACCCGAATTGTTTAATAATCTTCATTATAATATCTTTTAATAGTAATCAAATTTTACAAATATAAGCAAAGGAGGCTAAAGTAAGCCTTTTGCCTCCTTTTAATACACTATTCTTTTAAATATCTTTTACATATGGTAATAGGGCAATTGCTCTAGCTCTTTTAATTCCCCTGGTTATAGCACGTTGATGTTTAGCACATGTTCCTGTAATTCTTCTTGGAACAATCTTGCCTCTATCAGTTATAAAGCGTTGTAAGGTTCTAATATCTTTATAGTCTATTTTTTTTTCCTTGTTTGCACAAAAAAAACAGGACTTATTTCTACCTCTTGCCATGGATTATATTCCTCCTTTTAAAATGGAACATCGAAATCTTCATCAATATCCAGATTGGTATTATTATCGTTATTATCGTTACTATCGTTACTATCGTTACTATCGTTACTATCGTTACTATCGTTATTATTATTATTAGTAGTAGTAGTAGTAGTAGTAGTATTATTAGTATTGTTATTATTGTTCTGATTCCTATACCCACTATTATTACTACTATTATTATTATTTCCATCACTAGGCCAGTCTAGAAACTGTACTGTACTGGCAACCACTTCTGAATTAACATAAGTTCTTCCGTTATTCTCACTTTTCCTAATTTGTAATGAACCATCTACAGCAACTAATCTACCTTTACCCAAGTGATGGGCACAGGTCTCTGCCAACTTTCTCCAGGTTACTATGTCAATGAAATCAACATCTCTTTCTCCCTGTTGATTTGTATAACTACGCTCTACAGCTAGAGTAAAATTAGTAACTGGTGTTCAG
>JBDNGI010000499.1:0-3847 GCA_041689345.1 Halanaerobiales bacterium | reverse complement strand
TGAGACTCTAACCAATATCTTCCCAGAGAATTTTCTACCATATACTTAACTATCCAATCAGGTGTAAATAATTGTGTTGCAGCAGGAATATCTTCCTTAATTATATTTTTTTTAGTAGCAAATACTTCAGCTTTCTTCTCAGAAATATAAAATTGATATAACCAACCAATAATTTCTACTTGCTCTTTCCAATCTTTTTCACTAATACTTTCAACCATATCTCTAATGACAGAACCTTCACTAAGTAAGTTATTAGGTAACAATATTTCTGTATAATCAGCAATCTTTTCAAAGATAAAAGGCATTATATCACTTAAAGAATTACATTGCTTGACTAACAAGTACTTATATAGACCATCTGTATCATTTTTATCTTGGAATTTATATATAGTTTTTGTATCTATATCTAAATCAATGTTAAGTGCCTTAGTTATTATATCAGGCTCTGTTTTTCCTTCAGTCTCAGAAGATAATACTCTTACTCCGCTTGGTAAATAGCCGTTAACTTCCATAAATCTTAAGGCTACAAAACGATTAAACCAGGTATAAGCTACTTCCTCCATTACCTGTTCATAGCTTTTTAATTCAATCTCATCTTTTAACCTGTTCCGCTGCCTGATTTCATCTTTATCTAGATATCTATTATATATTTTAGCCGAGTCAGCACTTTCTACTTGTGGTTCTATTGTTTTATCTTCTTCTATTCCAATCTCAAAAGCCTTCTGCTTTACTTGTTTGATTAATTCATTTCTAGCTCTGATTGCAAAATTCTTTATTGCTGTTTTATCCATGATTTCCTCTCCCACCTGTAACAAAATATCCTTATGTATCCAACATCTATTTTCTAAGATAAATCTTCTTTTAAAGTAAGCAAAACTTTTTTTGCTACTTCATATGCATCCTTTGCTTCACGTAATGTAAATTCATTATAATATCCAGGATATCTGCCAACAACAGCAAACTCATTTAATAATGAAGCTTTATCTCTCACAAATTCAAATTTCTCGCCTATATTTTTAACTAAATTAAGCAAATAAGTTATATCATGAGTTTTTCTAAATTCTTTTTGATTTTTAATCATATAGCCTTTTAAACTCTTTTCTATACATTGTTGACTATGAAAACCTATTGTAGAAGTTAGAAATTCTATTCTATCTTTTGATGCCTCTAAAAGAACTTCAGTACTTATTAAATCCTCTTCTGCTTTTCTGATCCATTCTTTGATATTATTTGCCGTCATATAACACTTTTCCCTCCTTTAAAACATTATATGGTAAAGTACCTATAATATCTTTTCTATTTTTAATATCATTTTCTCTATACACTAAGATATCAAGAGGATATATTCTATCATCTAATATTTTTTCGATTTTATATTTTATTGTTCTCACTGATTTAACATTATCTTTAGTTACAAAAAGTAAATCTATATCACTATCCGAATTATAATCTCCCCGAGCATAAGAACCAAAAAGTATAATTTGACTAAGATTTATTCCTTTTTCGTTTAATACTTTTTCTTTAATCAACTCAATATACTTCGTCATATTATCAATTTCCTTCACCAAGATGCCCACCACCTTATTTTATTATAAACCTGTACTAATTGTTCCTTTATTTCTTTGTTTATTATTTCTTTATTGACTCTCAAATACTTTTTAACTAAAACATTTCTTAAAAAAGTCTCAAACTCATTTTTTCCAAAACTCTCCAGCCTTATAATTCTATTATAACTGTCATTCATCAGTTTTAGAACATTTAAGAATTCATTAAAATAAATTGAGTCTGTATAGGCAAAAGCATCTGCATTAATCATGGTCAAGCACCTTCTTCATGCCATTTAAGTATTGCATCCATAAATTCATTAAGATCCATAAATGCAATAGCTTTATGCCAGTTTTTATAATCATTTGGTTTATAACAATCTATATTAATCCCATATACACAATTGACTAATAAGTTTTTCAATTTTTCACCAGATATCTTCTTGTTTTCAGACAAATTGTTTTCGATTATCTTCCGATATGTTTCTATAAGAAAAATTCCAGATCCACAACTAGGATCCAATACTTTTATATCAGTTTAATATCCTTATCTTGGTCAAGAATCTTCTTTAATGATTGTTTAATCTCATTAAGTAAAAGATCAATATCTTCCTCATTTTCTATTGTTTTAGTTCTAGTAAAGAGATTTGTTACACTAATTGTCTCAACTTCTTTAATTTTTGCTTTAGCTTCTATTTTAAGATCTGGCTTAAGTTTTTCTCCTGGTTTATCATGAACTTTGTCTCCCTCTTTTTTCTTTTCCTCGAGACGTAATCTTTCTTTCTCTATCTCTTTAAAACAATTTATCTTAATAACATCACTTTCTTGAGGCATTGCGATTATTTCATTAATAGAATTAGATTTATCCAATCTTTCTAGAATCCTATCAAATCTACCTAATAATGTAGTCTTAGAAATACTATTAATTGCACAATCAGCTAGTTCTTCTTTAACTTTCTGCTTGTCATTTTTTATATTTTCCTTAACTGGTTTGCTTTTTTCCTCTAGCAAATTCACAAACACATTATTAAAATCATTCCGTAAAGATGGAATCCTGTGAATCTGGCTATATGGCTCCTCTGCATCCACTATTGACTTAAGATCCTCAATTATTTTTACCATCTTATCATTTACTATATAAGTCTCATTTTTATCATATAGCTCTATTGTCTTAACTGCATTATCAAAGTGTCCTTTTTGATTCTCAAAGAATCCTTTTATCTTTTCTATTTTCTGACCAGATTCTAGTAATTGATCACTTTTTTTATTTAATGTTTCATAGAATTGGTAAGAATCCTTAATGTCTTTTACTTCTTTAAATAAGTCAAGTGCTTCTTCGAGATCCTTCTTTCCAGGATATTTATTATCTTTACTAGACTCTTTTAAGTAATCATTGATTTCAGAAATCTTATTATTAATTAGGATATTATTAAGATCCTCTTTTAGATTATCTTCATCAGAAGGAAGTTTTGATTTTCCAAATAAATCTCTAGCTAGCTTCCTAGCATTATTTATTAAAAATTGTTCTACTTTCACTCGTTTTTTGATAATAAGTTTTTCCCAATGAGTTCTTTTACTCAGATAATCAACTATCCTATGTGATGAGCTTTCTATTACTTCTCCATTGTATAGAATATTTATTTCCTGTGTTTTTAACAATTTGGCTACTACAGCTGCTATATCTTTTTCTCGCCAACCATAAGGAACTCTATTAAACTGTTCAATTAGAATCTTCATGCTAATTCGTATGTTTCTTTGATTCTGACGATCAATATATACCTTAACTTCATCAATAGCCAGACTATTAGCATCTTTATTCTCAAGAGTAACCTTTGTGCTATCTGAATTCAATATATTAGAAATTTCTCTATCAGTATCAATATGCTCTTTTACGTAATTTAACTTGTTGTAGATATCTTCTATTAAGGCTTCAAATCCTTGATTAATTTTCTCTACTGGATTACTACTCTTGATATCTAGTAATTGATTCCTTGCAAATACCTTTGAATTACCTAAACTATCTATTAATAAATTCTTCACTCTCTTTCTCCGTTGCTTTTGTTCACGTTGAATACGACTTATAATATCCTCTACTGTTTCTGATTGAACCGTAGTACTCCTTTTACGCATATAAGACTCAATCTTTAAAGTTTGTTCAAGTTCATTTATAAAAGTAGGATCATCAGGCAATTTAATAATTAGATTATTTTCTCCTGCTGATTGTAGCAATAACTGCTGATCTATAATTTCATCAGCATATGGAGTAATTATTTTAATTCCTATATCTTCTGTTTGCCTACCTC
>JBDNGI010000498.1:0-3007 GCA_041689345.1 Halanaerobiales bacterium | reverse complement strand
TAGAATTATACTTTCCAATCCTGGGGCCTAAAACTATAGCTCCAGCTAAAGCTGCCCAACCACCTACTGAATGAACTACTGTAGAACCGGCGAAGTCAACCATGCCAGAAAGCCAACCCCCACCCCAGATCCAGTGGCCTACTATGGGATAGATAAAGCCGCTAATTACAATACTATAGACTAGATAACCTGAAAAGTTAGTTCTTTCAGCCATGGCTCCAGAAACAATTGTTGCAGCTGTTGCTGCAAAGACTGCCTGGAAAATCCAGAAGGCTGCTAACGGTATATCTAGACCCAGGTGTTTAAATGAACCACTTAGGAAGATGCCGCTGGTACCCATAAATGCATTACCAGCACCAAACATAATTGCAAAACCTATAGCCCAATAAATCAAAGAACCAGCTGAAAAATCCATTAAGTTTTTCATAATAATGTTACCTGTATTTTTGGCTCTGGTAAAACCTGCTTCTACAAGTGCAAATCCGGCTTGCATAAAAAACACCAGGAATGCTGCTAATAAAACCCAGAGGGTATTAATCGCTATAGCATTACTTTCTGCAGTCGGTGCTGCCATTACATTAAGACTAAACAACAATAAGAACAATAAAACATAAGTTACTACTCTACTACTCATTGATAAAACCTCTCCAATGCAATGTTAGGTACTTGTAATTTATATGTAAATTATAACAACTATATACCGTGATGTCAATAAAAATATACAAAAGCTAACATAAACATTACATTATATTTGTTTTGACAGTTCTTAAATACTTTGATAAAGTTAGAATATATCAGATGGTAAACGTCTGACCAACGTTTATAGAAAAAATCTAATTTTTTTATATAAATAGCTTATATTACATTAAATTTCAAAGATATAGTTTATAATAGAATAAAGGAGGGATTTTTATATGGATAATTCTATTAATGATAGTTCAGTGCAAATTGTAATTTTTGGCGCCACTGGTGACTTGACTCACCGTAAACTGATACCTGCCTTTTATAATCTGTATCAGCAAGGTCAGCTTCCAGAAGATCTATCTATTTTAGCAATAGGAAGAAGAGATAAGGATAGTAGGATTTATCGAAAAGAGGCCTATAATGCGGTAAGTGAGCATTCTCGTTTTGAACTGGATGACGATGGTTGGGATGACTTTGCCAGGAAAATTCAATATCTTCGTTTTGATTTTCGAGAAGACCAGGGTTATGAAAAATTACGAACACAGCTAAGAGAAGATTCACAGCGTATCTATTATCTAGCTGTTTCACCTGATTATTTTGGTTTAATAGTGGATAAACTTGAAGAAAATAACCTAGTACATACTGAAGATTCTGATACAAGACTAGTTATTGAGAAACCATTTGGTCATAATCTAGAGACTGCTTGCAAATTAAATACAAAAATAAATGGTGTATTTCCTGAAAAAGATATTTTTCGGATTGACCATTATCTAGGCAAAGAAATGTTGCAAAATATTATGGTGATAAGATTTGCTAATAGTTTATTTGAACCCCTCTGGAATAATAAGTATATAGATAATATACAAATTATCTCCAGTGAGGATTCTGGGGTTGGTGAGCGAGGTGGATATTATGATCAGTCTGGTGCCTTAAAGGATATGGTACAAAATCATATGATGCAGTTGCTTTCATTAACAGCCATGGAACCACCAGTTGATATGGATACTGAGTCCATTAGAAATGAAAAAGTTAAAGTATTAAAAGCCCTTCAAATGGATTATGAAAACCTGGATGAATATGTTGTTCGTGGACAATATAGTGCAGGGGAAATTGATGGGGATAGTGTACCTGCTTATAGAGGAGAGAAACGAACTGCTGATCAATCAAATACAGAGACCTTTGTTGGCCTTAAATTATTTATTAATAACTTACGGTGGAGTGGTGTACCATTTTATATTAAGACAGGTAAGAGGTTAACACATAAGTCAACAGAAATTATCGTAGAATTTAAATCTGAGGCTCATCCTGCTTATAAAGAAGAATTTGCTGGCTTGCTGTCAAATCTATTAGTAATCAGGATCCAACCCCTTGAAGGAATATTTTTTCAATTTAATGCCAAGAGACCTGGAACAGAGCATAATATAGTTCCTGTGCAGATGGATTATTGTCAGAACTGCCAACTGGGTAATAATTCTCCAGAGGCATATGAGAGGTTATTATATGATATAATCAGGGGTGATTCAACATTATTTACACGCTGGGATGAGGTAGAGTATTCCTGGAGATTCATTGATCAGATAGCAGAAAAGTGGGCAGAAGAAGGGCCTGAGTTCCCTAATTATTCAGCTGGTTCACAGGGACCTGAGGCTGTTGAAAGGCTGTTGGAAGATGATGGACGTCACTGGTGGGAAATCGATGGTTTTCATGGAGAAAAAATTATGATTAATTCTGGAGGTGTTAAAGAATGTGGCCAATAAAAATGTTATATGATATATCTATGGAGATAACTCCTGATATGCCAGTATATAAAGGTAATAAAGAGAAGAGTCCTCAATTTAGAGTAACAAGTGATCACGAGAAAGCCAGTACATATCAAACTACTATCACCATTGATATGCATACGGGAACCCATATTGATGCTCCATTACATATGATAAAAGATGGAGATACCATGGAATATTTCCAATTAGAAAATATCTTTAGTAATTGTCTAGTTCTTGATTTGACAAGTGTAGAGGATGGTATTTCTCGTGATGATTTGATGAAGGCAGAAGTAAATAGTAAGATTGAAATTAGAAATGATGAGGTAGTCCTACTGCAGACAAAAAATTCTTATCAGAAGCGTGAAAAAGATTTTATATATCTTGCTGAAAGTGGGGCTGAATATCTTGTAGAAAAGGGTATTATTGGTGTAGGTATAGATACTCCAGGGATTGAACGTGCTCAGGAGGGTCATCCTACACATAAAAAGCTATTGTCAAATGAGGTATTTATAGTAGAAGGTTTAGTATTAAAAGATGTTGTAGCTGATAGATATCAATTA
>JBDNGI010000497.1:0-3666 GCA_041689345.1 Halanaerobiales bacterium | reverse complement strand
TATCCCTGCATCATTTAAAGGCTTTTTAACTTTATCGACACAATAATTTAACATACTATATGATGTAAACAATACCATTGTTCTTCCCTTGAATTTTAGCAAAAGACCTTCTAGATATTCAATAATAGTTTCTAGAAATTTAGGGGAATTTGCTGGTGGTATATCATCTGGTATGATTAATTCCGCTTGTTTTCCATAATTAAATGGTGATTCAACCCTGAGAGTATCACTTTTTTCCAGTCCTAGAGACTCTTTAAAGAAATCAAAGATTTTATTAACAGTAAGGGTCGCAGATGTTAATACAACGGTATCAAGTCTGTCCCATAGAATTTCAGCCATAACTTCTGCTATATCTAGTGGGGCATTCTCTTGATTAATAATTCGCTCTCCTTTTTTTTCAATCCAGAAGACATATTGTGAATCTCTGGCTTTAATATTAAAGTCCAAGTTATTAGCTAATAGCTGACATCTTAATATAAATGATTCCAGTTCAGTTAACATTTCTTCAAATCTATAGACAGTCTCAACTTTTAATTTTAAAATTTTCTCATATAAATCATTAAGGTATATTCCCATTTTCTGTAGATGAAGAAAAAAAATACTGCCAAACTCCTCAATGTCTTTCCATTCATCACTTTTTTTAACGCCTTTTACTATCCTGATTACATTTTCTTCCTGATCAATGATCTCATCAAAAACATTAAAATAGCCAGCACTTAATTCGCTAATCTTAACAATTTGAGAGATAATTTTATTGTCTATTATATTTAAAAAATCTGCTTTGTTATCAGTATTAAGTTTAGCAAGTTTTCCTCTTAAACGAGGAATAAGTGAATATTTATTATGATAAAGTCTTTGAAAATACTTATTAACTGCTGCAATATAGAAAGGCCGCCCTAAATGAGAAGTTGCTGCATCAATAAGATTATGGGCTTCATCAATTACTATTTTTTTGTATTTAGGCAATATCCCCGATTCATTATCTCCACTCTCAAATTTCAATATAGCATCTGATAATAAGAGATGATGATTTACAACAAGGAGATCAGCACTAAATATTTCTTTTCTAGCCTGCATAAAGAAGCATGAGTCAAAGAACGGACAATTAGTCCTCATACAGAGATCGCTTTCTGATGCTAACTCATCCCACAAATCTGTTTTAATAATAAACTTAAGTTCAGATCTAGAACCAGTTTCTGTATCATCTAACCAGTTTAATATTTTTACTAATTCCATTTGTTTTTCAGGGTTATCTGAA
The DNA here is from genome assembly GCA_041689345.1 of Halanaerobiales bacterium. Lineage (GTDB taxonomy): Bacteria > Bacillota > Halanaerobiia > Halanaerobiales > DTU029 > JBDNGI01. The sequence continues at coordinate 2,408 of JBDNGI010000497.1, read as the reverse complement.
TAAATTTCTGCAGCCCTATTCTCCAGATTTCTTTGTTTTCTTTTACAAACATAGTTTCTTCTGCCTTTAACTAAAACTGCTTTAAATGAAAAAGGCAATACTTTTTTAAGTAATACTAGATCTTTTTCTATCAACTGTTCCTGCAAATTTATTGTATTTGTTGATATTACAATTGTTTCATTATTAATATTTGACCAATAAAGTGCGGGAATCAAATATGCAAAAGACTTTCCTGTTCCTGTTCCTGCTTCAATAAAGAAATGTTGATGTTCATTAAATGAATTAACTACTTTATCAACTACCTTTATTTGTTGTTCTCTATACTCATAATCCCTTAACTGTTTGTCCAGTTCTCCACCTGGCCTAAAAAAGGAAACTATATCATTTTCAATAAGTTTAATTTCTTTTTCAGGTATTTTAGGTTTTACAACAATATATAAATTCTGAACTAGATTATCTATAATAGCAAAACCAATACCATTATTACCCATACGTGAAGCAATTCTGATATCAGCTGCAGAAGGGCGAAGATCTCCAGAAGGATGATTATGAATTATAATACTCCCTGGTCTAAGATCAGAGATTATAGCAGGTACCATATTATTATTGCCCCTTGCTAAAAGGGTATAGTCTTCAACCTTAGCAGTCTCATAATCCAAAATTCCTATAAGAAAAATCTCCTGCTCAGTACTTTCAACTATATCTTTTCTGATTCTTTCAATTAACTCATCTGTAAAAAACTCTGCAACTTCCAAGATATCCTACACCTACTCATTTCGTAATGATAATATTTTTTTTACATCTTGATCCTCACCTGTGAAATCAGCTGTTTCTAATATAAAAGTTAAATCTTTAAAGGAACTGTGATTAATTATCTTCTCAAAACCATCACTGCCGATATAACCATCACCTATATGTGCATGTTCATCTTTATTTGTATCCAAGTCGTATTTAGAATCATTAATATGTATTACTTTTAATTTTTCTAAATTTAATTCACTATCAATCTCTTCTATTATACCTTCTATACCTTCTATACCTTCTATACCTTCTATACCTTCTATACCTTCTATACCTTCTATACCTTCTTTAAGGCGTAAGTCATATCCTGCTGTAAATGCATGACAGGTATCAAGACATAATCCCACTCTACTTTTATCATTAATCCCCTCCATTATATCATGAATCTGAGAAAAATTCGAGCCAATTGCTGTTCCGGCACCAGAAACATTTTCCAATAAAATCATTGTATCATTATCAATTTCAGATAATATAATGTTTAAGGCTTTAATTATTCTCTTGATACCCAACTCTACTCCTGAGCCGGTATGACTTCCCGGATGTAAAACAAGAAATTGTGCTCCTATTTTTCCACAACGAGAATAATCATCTTTAAGTCCATTAATGGATTTTTGCCACAGCTCATCTTTAGGAGTAGCAAGGTTTATCAAGTAAGTAGAATGGACAACTAGAGTACCCATATTATTCTTATTCATATTTTTCTTTAGACTGTCTACCTCTTTCTGGCCGATTTCTCGACCTTTCCAGCCACGTGGATTTTTAGCAAATATTTGAAAACAATTACAAGCAAGTTCCTTAGCCCGGTCTGGGGCCTTATCTATACCACCAGAAATAGATACATGTTTTCCTAAATTCATATAATTTTTCACCTAGATCAGCTTCTCCTTCTTAGTATTTATATATTATTTTTTAATTTACCAAGTAAATAAGACAAAAACATAAACTAGAATTCTAGTTTATGTCTTAGATTAAGTGTATATCTTGAATTATTTTTTAAATTATTCTTGTTCCTTTAATGCATCTTTTCTCGATAGATTAATTCTACCCTGTTTATCAATCTCGATTACTTTAACCGGTATTGTATCACCGATTGAAACTACATCTTCAACTGATTTTACATGATGGTCAGCTAATTGAGAAATGTGCACAAGACCCTCTTTACCTGGCAAGAATTCTACAAAAGCACCAAAGTTCATAATCTTTTTAACTGTAGCTTCATAGATTTCACCCACTACCACATCTTTAGTAAGGTCATCAATCATTTTTTCAGCAGCTTTACCTGACTCTTGATTATCAGACATAATAAAGACAGTACCATCGTCATCAATATCAATACTAACTCCAGTTTCATCGATAATTTTGTTAATCATCTTTCCACCAGGTCCAATTACAAATCTAATTTTTTCTGGATCAATTTTCATTGTAGACATCAAAGGAGCATATGGTGATAATTCTGCTCTTGGTTTATCAATAACCTTTAACATCTCATCTAATATATGCAGTCTTCCTTGTCTAGCCTGTTCCAGTGCCTTGACAAGTATTTCCTTTGAAATACCTTTAATTTTAATATCCATCTGAATAGCAGTTATGCCATCAGCTGTTCCTGC
>JBDNGI010000496.1:0-2515 GCA_041689345.1 Halanaerobiales bacterium | reverse complement strand
TAGATAGATAGATAGATAGATAGATAGATAGATAGATATACAAGAAGATAAAAAACTAATCTGATTTTGAAAGGGAGATACTGATTGAAGAGAATTGTATATCTCCTTTTGCTAATGATTTTCTTGATCAGCTTAGGGGTACAGGGTGATATTCTAAGTGTTGATAATTCCTATAATATGGTGTGGATTATCATAGATAGGCTTAGTCTTGATCAACTTCTTATTGCTAATACTCCTAATATAGATAAGTTGCAGAAAAAAGGTGCTTTTGGTTTGATGAATGTCCGTACTGTGGATCATTTACAATCTGAAAGTACCTATTTAAACGTAAATACAGGAAATCGTTGCCAGGGGAGTAAAATGTCGCATAATGGGATAAGTCTTGGTAAAGGGGCGTGGAACAACAAAATACAAGAATTAATTACACTAAATAGCAAGACTAACTATAAAGCCAAACCAGGTTTGTTAGGTGATCTAGCAAGGGAAAATAATATTAGTATTGGGGTACTGGGAAATAGTGATATTGTGGGTAGAAATATTAGAACTATTGTATCTATGGCAATGGATAGTAATGGTTTTGTACCATATGCCCAGATTGGAAAAAACATTCTACAGGAGACGGAAAAACCCTGGGGATATCAAAGTGATTATAATAAATTAGCAGCCAAGTTTACTGAGTTTTATGGTCTAGTAGATGCCCTTTTTATAGAGACAGGGGATATTAGCAGGATTGATAATTTCTTAGAACTAGAAGAAAGTAAATCTGTAATAAGTGATAATAGTAATATAAGTCATTATAGTAATACATTTTCTCCAAAGGGTAATCCGAAAGATAAATTCAGTGAAGATTCATTATTATCTGACAAAAAAAGCTATAATAATTATAAAGATTATATTAATTATCAGCAAGAAAAAATCAATGCCCTGGAGAGAATAGATACTTTTTTAGGTTTTTTATTAAATAATATTGACTTAGAAAAGACACAACTGGCAATAATTGTACCAACCCCTGCTGAAGAGGAGATTCGGCAGGGAAAAAGATTAAGCTGGGTTTTGTTTGCAGGCCAGGATATAAAGCAGGGTTGGTTAAAGTCAAATACTACCCGACACCGTGGGATAATTACTATAGCAGACTTATTGACTGGATTTTTAACAGCAAATCTGGATAGTGATTTATCAAAAAAGGATCAGAAGACTAAGACTAATCTTGAAGGATTTGCCGGAGGAACTATTAATTCAATTGATGATCAAAGTGCAAGCTGGAATGACCTTAGACAGCTTAATGAAAAAGTATCCTTTATATATAATATACGTCCTCCTTTTATTAAGGTTTTTATTTTTGTCCAGATGATAGTAATAATTATGGCTATATCTCAAACAGTCTGGAAGAAAATCAAGGAAATATACATATTTTCCAGGACTTTTGAATATCTTTTAATAGCATTACTGCTTGTTCCAATAAATTATATGTTAATATCATTAATTAATATTTTTTCCATAATACATACTCTTATATTATTTTTTGCTATCTTAGTTATAGAAGAATTGATATTATTGAAATTTATTAAAAAACCTATATATCGAATATTTGTTATTTCCTGGGTTATGGTTTTGTTAATAAGTTTTAATTTAATAGATAAATATGGGATGTTGGCTGATTCCATCCTGGGTTATTCTTCCATTATTGGGGCGAGGTATTATGGACTTGGAAATGAATATATGGGATTTTACCTGGGAGCTTTTATTCTTGCCCTTACTGTTTCATTAGAACTAGCAAGGAATAGGGGCTTTAAAGTAAATCCTATTATAATAATTACATCTTTTCTTGTTATTACTTATTTTATAGGTGCTGTAACTCTGGGAGCGAATTTTGGAGGAATGATTACCGCTCTTACAGCAGGTGGCATAACTTGTTATTATATATTTCAGGATAGGAAGTGGATGAATAAATGGATACTTAGTGGGTTAGGCTTATTATTTCTTATTATTATAATTTTATTGGATTATAGCGGAATTATGGGTAACAGTAGTCATATAGGGCAAGCCTTTCAAAAAATAGTAGATCATCAATGGCAGTGGATGCTAGATACTATTTTGCGTAAATTTACTATGAATTTAAAACTCTTAAGATGGACAATCTGGAGTAGGGTATTACTTGTTATGATAGTTTATTTATTTGTACTATTAAAGAATCCTGTACCTAGATTGAAATTTTTTTTTAAGAACAATTTATATTTTAGAGCAGGTTTATATGGAGCCTTGTCTGGGAGTCTTGTGACAATGTTTGTAAACGACTCCGGAGTTGTAGCTGCTGCGACTATACTTTTCTATCCAGTGATGAGTTTATTGTATTTTTTAAAATAATTAGGTTTTTTAGTATATTTTACTAAAAACTTTAATAAATATATAAATTTTTGTTAATAATAAAATATGCACTGATAGTTTTGTATTTTTAATAAGCTGATAGAACAATTTTTAGTAAAAAGCTAGTGATATCAAAATGGGGGGATTATTA
>JBDNGI010000495.1:0-2566 GCA_041689345.1 Halanaerobiales bacterium | reverse complement strand
TTAAGGTCAGAATTTAATAATTTAAATAAAGTTGTTATTTATAAGTGGTAATGAAGTTTATTATAGAATAAACGACTAGACCAGCTTATGAATAAACTTTTTGTAGTTCTATATAATACCTTAAATTTAATATAATGAAAAAGAAAGGGAGTGTAGATAAATGAAAGTTTCAGAAATAGTAGTAAAAATATTGGAGGATGAAGGAATAAAAGCTGCATTTGGAATACCGGGAGCTGCTATAAACCCAGTATATAAGTATTTGGGCCAATCAAAACAAATTAAACATTATTTGGCTAGACATGAGGAAGGTGCAGTTCATGCTGCCGACGGCTATTTTCGAGCTAGTGGCAATTTAGCTGTTGCTATCTGTACTTCAGGTCCAGGTGCTACTAACTTTGTTACTGGTCTATATACAGCAGATGTTGATTCGATTCCGTTAATAGCTATTACTGGGCAAAATACTACAGATCAGTTCGGCAAAGATGCCTTTCAGTGTGTAGATATAGCTGCTATAGCTAAACCAGTCTGTAAAGAAGTATTTTGTATTACAGAACCAACTCAGGTTCCGGCAACAATTAGAAAGGCTTTCAAGATAGCTAAAGAAGGGAAACCAGGTCCTGTTTTAATTGATCTTCCTTTAGATGTTCAGAAAGCAGAGATAGAATATGAAGTTGAAGAAAATGGTTCACTTCCTATTGAAAAGCCTAAACCAAATCGTCAAAAAATCCAGAAAGCCTTAGAACTATTAACTTCACATAATAACCCTGTCTTAATTATGGGTGGTGGTGTAGTTTTAGCTGAGGCTGTTGATGAGTTTATTAAGTTTGCTGAAAAACTCTCCTTACCTGTTATTACAACTTATATGGCTAAAGGGGCTATACCCTATGATCACCCACTTTTTGTAGGGCAAATAGGCATACAGGAAGGGACACCTTTTGGAAACAAATTTTTCTTAGAATCAGACTTAGTTATGGGGATTGGTTGTAGATTTAATGATCGCCATACTGGGGATGTAGGAGTTTATACTGAGGGTAGAGAATTCATCCATATAGATATAGAACCAGAACAGATTGGTAAAACAATTCCTGCTAAGCTAGGAATTGTGGCAGATGCCAAGCTAGCTCTCCAGGCTTTATTGGATGAGGTAGAGAAAGGGACTATAAAGTTGGATGTAACAAATAGGGTAAAAGAAATACCTGAAAAAAGAAAAGAAATGGAGAGAAAGACATATTTTGACCAGGTACCAATTAAGCCGCAACGTATTTATTATGAGATGAATAAATGTTTTGATGAAGATACAATCTATTTAACCGGTTGTGGGCTAAACCAGATCTGGTCAGGTCAATTCCAGAATATAAAAAAACCTCGTCATTATCTACCTAGTGGAGGGGCAGGCACCTTAGGTTTCGACATACCAGCAGCTGTTGGAGCTAAGGTTGCCAAGCCGGATAAGAAAGTAGTGGCTGTAATGGGTGATGGTGGTTTTATGTTTATGGTAGAGGAACTGGCCATGGCAGTTCAACATGACATACCTATAATAGTGATCATAGTAAATAATGGTTATCTTTCATTAATAAGACAGAATCAGGTTCATGCCTATGATTATAAATATGGTGTTAATCTATGGTATGGTGATAAAGATGTTAATTTTGTAAAGATAGCAGAAGGCTGTGGTGCAAAAGCAGAAAGAGTAGAAACCCCATCAGAAATAGAAGAGGCCTTTAAAAGGGCAATTAAATCAGATAGCCCCTATGTCATAGATATTATAGTAGAAAGAGAGACAGATGCTGCCATGGGAGCTAGTATTAAGGAAATAAAGGAATTTGAATAATAATATTTATAATGATGGGTAAATTATTAATAATGATTAAAATAGCAAAAATGTAAATGAAAAATTTTTGTTTTTCATAAAAATTCCAATTGTCTTGAATACTGCTCTATAATACTAAACTAATGTCCTCATCTTTTCTAGGTGGGGGCTTTTTTTATAATAAGTTATAAATTAATCTATCAAAAAAAGGTATTTCTTTTTTTGCGTAGAATATAGTACAATATAATAGTATAATGTTATAACATTATAAAAGCATAATATGTAAAGATAGTTTTAACCCTTTTTTAAAAAGGGTATTAATCAAAAATATTAATTGTAAAGGAGGCATTTCATGATTTTGGGAATAAATGCTAGTGGGCGGTTAGATGGAATTACCGGTGAGGCGGTCAAGACAATCTTAGAGGCTAGCTAGTCTGCCTCCAAGATTTACCGAACAGAATGAAAATAAATGTCTTGCAATTAAAATAGGAAAGAAACTCAGAGATGGATTAGAGAATAATTATATTATGGGAGGAATTCAATTATGAAATATGTAGTTAATGTTCAATATAAAGATGTTGATAAAGATCCAAGATCAATTAGAGATAGGGTTAAAAATAGGGAGAAAAAAGTCCTTCGTGATACCTATTATTTAATAGACCCCAAGGAGTGTGAATCTCGGGGGCTGACTATGGGACATACAACCATCTATCCTACTGGATCTACTACAGGTCATTCACATGATGATCTGGAAGA